>JAJRST010000530.1 GCA_024278645.1 bacterium
ATTGACGCTCAAATTTTTGTGAATAGAATTGTAATCATAGCTTGGTTGTTGTGCAGCTCTATAATCAACGAGCACGGTCTGGCCATTTGCTATTCGCCCGCCGGGGAGTCGCTGCACTTCAAGATATTGTCCGGCCTCGACCAAAATATAGTCGAAATAATTTTGATAAAGTATGCTTTGCGTTTCATCGGTAATTTGCACCGTTTCTTTGTATACATAAGGGTGACGAAGCAGAACAATTTTTTCATCCACAAGACGAAGCTCTTCATTGACAATCGGCATATCTCCCAGGAGGCTTTGTTGAGACCGGTCCATTGCCGTCTGATCATATCTCACGCTTAAAAACCCCGACGGGATGCGTTTCCTGTAATTCAAGGAAAAGCCTTTTTCAGCAATGCCCTCGTCATAGGCCGTTTGACTGGTTTTCGACTGTGCAAAATAAACGCTTGATTGCAAGCTGGCAAAAAGCTTATGTTCGAGTTTAACATCCGCCCGGCTTTGATTGATAAAATAGTCCCGCTGCTCGTAAGCAGAATAGCGGAGACCCGCCAAAAAGCGAAAGTTCAAAGGCAAAGAAACTCGAAGTCTTTCATTCAACTGTAATTGGTCGAACGAACTGGAACCGACCTGGCGAGTATTTATTAAAAACGAATTTAAAGAAGAATTTTTTTTACGATTAAACCAGATACTGTTTCTCGCATCAAAAGTATTAATTTTGTTATGAATATTAAACGTGTTTCTGTAATTATGAGAATACTCCATCAGTGTATAAGTGAGACGCGTCTGGTCAAATAGTGTGAATGACTTGTCCGCGGATGCTCGCGCCGTAGAACGACGATTTTCAAATTCACGAAGTGAATAGACCTCTATTTCATCGCTTTTGCTGGCGTTATAGGACAATTGGATCGGCAAGAAACGATTCCGAAACGATGTCATGGCGCCCCAGGTCCGGGTGCGATTTTTAACGCTGGTTAACAGTTCACGATTAACCAAGCTGCGCGAAAAGTCGTAATACATATTTGCGGAAACCGGCAGCTTTTGGAAAACAGATACAAAAACTCGTCCATGATCATACAGCCTTGTCTCGCTCCTGTCCGGGGCCACAAGATACTCATCAGACCGTCCGCCTGGCTGCAACTCCGCCTCCAGGTCGATCAGCATAAAATTAGGATGAAGGAAGGCGCCACGCGAGCGAACAGCCATTTTGCCTTTCAAGTTTGATGTATTGATCGTTTCACTAAAATTCGAGTTCCAAAGAGTGGTTCGCGAACGTTTATGGCCAAAGACGCCAAAGGCGCCTTTTAGCATCATTTGTCGCCAAAGCATAATTTGATCGTCCTGGGAGATGACCGTAGTCAAGCTTGACAACAGCAACAAAACGGCAAATATTTTATTCAAACCTGGCATTACTTTAAACCTAATAGAAAAAATAGGGGTCTTCGCCTCCGTGCGGATTATGGCAATCCGTGCAATTTTCTTCTTCCAGGCCCTCATGCGATTCCTTGGCCAAAACCTCATTGCGCTCGTGACAGTACAGACAGAGGTCTTGCCCCGTACGTTTCAGTAATTTTTCATTTTTGGATTTATGAGGATGATGACACTGGGTGCAAAAGCCTCCGCCGACCGGGCCATGCACGTATGCAAGCGAATCGGTAAAATCATCGTGGCAGCTAAAACATAAATCCTTCTGTTGCCGGAGAGAGGCAAGAGAGAGCTGAAAATCATGGCAGGCGTCGCAAGCTCTTTCTTCGAATGGCGGGTGAAAATTAATATCTTCGCTCTTGTGAGCCCGCGCCGCCGCCTCGGACGCAAACTCCGCCGTCGTGTCAATGGCTGCAATACTTTGGGGTTCGGCGGATTCCGGCTCCGGTACGCCGTCGAAAAAAGTTGACAGAATTTTGTGACGCGTCGACTGAGAACATGCAACCAAAACGAAAGCAACAACCATAAACAAAAATAGCCGTTTGAAAATAGAGGACATCATCCCGTTAAACTGCCACTTAGGACTTTGGTTCGATAAAGCCATAAACTGAGACCTTGTCCGGTCCGTATTGATTGGTCACAAAAATTAAATATTTCAGATTAAAGCTTGGGTGGACATATTTTTGAAAAAACTCGAGGTTATCATAATCGATTATAACTTTGGCCGGCAGCCACATGTTCCCGGGATGTTCGTAGGCGCCTCCAAAAAACATAAGCAGCTTGCCGGCGGAATCAAATATTTGCACATTTTCAAATCCGGCGTCGACAACAAACAGGTTGTTGTCACGGTCAACCGCAATACCCTTGGGACGAACGAAATTGCCGATGGAACGGCCGAAGCCTCCGACGGACTGCACAAACTCGCCGTCATGAGTATAGGTTTTTACTTTAAAATCGCCAAAGTCGGTAACATACAAATATTTGTCGGTGACAAAGATATTGACGGGCGAAAACAGCGACTCCGGCTCGCCGCTATTCGCCAGCGGCAACGATCGTTTAAAGTTAAGGCTTTGCCGGTCATACACATCGACGGCATGGAAACCAATGTCACAGACCCATATCTCATCATCTTTGACGAAAACGTCAGTCGGCTTGTCCTTTGTCGGGTCGCCGATAACGCCTTTGTATTTAAGGTCGGGGGTGAAAATCACCACCTGACGGCGTTCCGTATCACTAACGTACAGGTCGCCGGCATCGTCGACAAAACAATTCACAGGCTTGAGCAAGGCGCCAAAACCCTTGGGCCGGAAATATTCAAACTTTTTATTTTTCAGGTCTAATATCTCAAGACCGGCATAAATGGTATCGCAGATATAAATTTTGCCGTTTTTGATGGCAATACCGTACGGTTTGATGATGGGCTTGCCGGTCGCTTTTGGAAGGATATATTTCCAAAGACCTTTCCGTTCACCGGTGACGTCAATAGAAGTGCTGAAACGCGTCAGATATTGAATTCGGGGCGTAGCTGGCGGGGGAGGGAAGATGACGACATCATCGCTTGAGGGCGTTTTATCCTGGGCCCCCAAAATGCTGATGCTCAACAAAAAGAACACTAGAATGAGAAATCGGAATCGAAACATACCTGAACCGTAATCGCTTTGAGTAAAAAAAGGGTGGCCTCATAGAGCCACCCTTTAAATGACAAACAAATGAATTAATACAACAAATAATGATGCACATAAAATACTGCTATTTTTGGTGGCACGTCAGACACAGGTTGCTGCCGCTGTTTGATTTAACCAAAAGATTGCCGACGCCGCTGCCGTTATGAACGTCATGGCAGGATGCACACTGCATTTTGGATCCGATGAGCATATCATTATCGATGGTGCCGCCGAGACCGGAGTTTGTCGTCGCCGGGTCATATAAACCGCCGTCAGCACTGGCCAAGGCGCCATCATAAGTGAACGAAACGGGGTGGTCGTCGCTCAGATCCGTGCCGATTTTCTCGCTGCCGGAAACAAATTGATTGCCATTTGTTCTACCACCGAAATTGTCAACGGCCACTGTACCGTCATGGCAGCTCAGGCAAAGCTTGGAAGAGCCGTCGGGTTGACCGACAGTCGCATTCAGCGATGAGCTGCTGTAGGGCGTAAAAGTCGCTGCTGTTACTTCGTGGTTCCACAAAGGTGCATCCGAAACAGTATTGTCCGCATTGTGCGGAGTGTGACAAACAACACAGATTTCCGATGTGTTGTTCCAATTTTCGTTGCTAAAATCATGGGCGGAACCGACAATGCTTTGACTAAAAGACAACCCGGCAACAACTAGGATCATAACAGAAATTGTGATACATCGCTTTAGCATAATACAGCCTCCTTTTGAGATGTAGTGATGTAGACAGAGCATTATCTGTACTGTAGGAATTAGGAAATTGTTTTGTGATGGTTACGCTCTCTCTTTTTTGCTGGCTTTATTATATGCAAACGATGTACCATACTTGCCCACGCCGTAATTCTTACAAAGCACAACATTTAATACCGCACCATACTTTGTCCGCCCTGACGGGCGCGACCAATAGACCATTGTTATTTAATAAAATACACCGAATAAACGCAGACGTTTTTTCAGCATACCAGAAAAACTTTCGTATTGAAACGGATTCATCTTTACCACTAATATATTGGCGCCTCAGCGCAATTGGGGATTTTCACCCGGTCGGCGTGGGATATTACCCAACTGTTATTTTATGCCTGTTGATTTTGGAACGAAGCACATCTCGGGATATGGACAGCAACCTGGCGGCCGCCGTCTTGTTTTTCCCGGCGGCTTCCAGCGCGGCACTAATGACCTCTTTCTCCAACGTATTAAAAGGAATCTGGTTCTCAACGACAATGCTTGCAATTCTCTCCACGGTTGTACTCGAAGCATTCTTGTTTAAGGGACGCAATGGAAAGCAGTCAACATCCAGGTAGGGTGTATCTTCCAAAATAACGGCGCGTTCCAAAATATTTTTGAGCTCGCGGACATTGCCGGGCCAGGAATATGTGTTCAGTATCTTCATGGCTTTGGGGGTCACCCCTTTAATTTTCTTGCCAAATTGCTTGTTGAACACCTGCAAATAGTAATCGATTATCGCCGGAATATCTTCGGGCCTCTCACGCAGCGGCGGCAAGTCTACTTGAAATATCTTGAGCCGATAATATAAATCCTCGCGGAAAGTTTTTTCTGCGACGGCTTTCTCTATATCCCTGTTTGTAGCGGCAATTATTTTAACGTCAACGCTCAAATCCTCTGTGCCGCCAACGCGACGATATGTTTTGTTTTCGATAAATTGCAAAAGTTTTACCTGGGTCGCCAGATCAATTTCACCTATTTCATCCAGAAAAACGGTTCCTTTGTTGGCCACTTCAAAAAGGCCTTTTTTCATCTGTCTGGCGTCGGTAAAGGCGCCCTTCTCATGTCCAAACAGCTCGCTTTCGAGCAGGTTTTTTGAAAGCAATGAACAGTTAATGACGACAAAAGGCTTGTCGCGGCGGTCGCTTTCGCTGTGAAAAACCCTGGCCAGGAGATCCTTGCCCGTACCGCTTTCGCCCAGAAGCAGCATGGAGCCGGCTTGCGAACGGGCCAGTTTTTTCACAAAGGCAAGCACCTGCCTTGTTTTTGGCGATTTGGCGACAAAATGCGAAACATCGGAATCGCACGTGGTGCTCCGCTTGAGCAACTGAATTTCGTTGCTGATATCTTTTTGCCGTTGAATGTTCTCAAAGATGAGGTCGATCTCTTGAAAATTGAACGGCTTGTTGAGATAATCAAAGGCGCCGTTCTTCATCGCTTCCACGGCCGTCTCGATGGAACCGTGCGCGGTCATAAAAATGACAAAGGTATCCGAACCGGTGGTTATTTTATTTTTTAAAAGCTCCAGCCCCGTTGTATCCGGCAATTTATTGTCCAGAAAAATGACATCGGGACGAACCGTTTCAATAATCTTAATGCATTCCTCACCCGTTCCCGCTGAAAAGGCGCGGCATCCTTTTTTCATCAGATATTTTTCAAACGACCAGCGGATAAGTTTTTCGTCATCAACAACAAGAACTTTAAAATTTAACATAGGACCTATTCTTTATGCTTTAAATATGGAATGGTTATTTTGAACAGGACGCCTCGAGGTCGTCGATTTTGAAAGCTTATTTGGCCGCCGTGCTTGCTGATGATTTCCCGGGTAATCGCCAGACCTAATCCCGTTCCTTGTGGCTTGGTTGTATAAAAAGGCTTCAAAATTCTTTCCCGGTCGGCCTCCTGAATGCCGGGGCCGTCATCGGCAATAGCAATCTCGACCATGTCTTTAGCACGATCGAGTCGCGTCGATATGACGACCCGACCCTCGGGATCCACGGCCTGCACGGCATTGATGCCGATATTGGTTATGGCCTTTTCCATTTGAGTCTGATCGAAATAAAACTCTTGCAAACGGTCGTCAACATGGACATCGATGCGAATCGAATCATCGCTCGACAGGACCCTCAAACTTTGCGCAACCTGCTGCACAAGCAGGTTTATATCATCTTTTTTGTAATAGAGATTAATCGGCTTTGAGAATTGCAGCAACTCATTAATAGCTCTGTTGACTCGTAATGACTGGTTGCGAATTTCCTCAATGATCGTCGGCTCGATGACGTCATCGAAAGAACTTGCGAGCATCTCTATCGAATTTACAATGCCTGTGAGAGGGTTTTTAATTTCGTGAGCAAAGCTTGCGGCCATCTCGCCCACCGTCGCTAACTTTTGCGCATTGAGCAGCTCCCGCTTGTGATACTCTTTTATTTGTTCCTGGGAATGTTCCAGCTCGTCCAGTGTTCGATTGAAATGCGATGCTAAATTGCCAAGTTCATCATTCGCTTTTATTTGTACGCGCTCGGACAAGTTCCCTTGTTCGATGGCGGCAAATGTGTCTTTGAATTTGAGCAGCGCACCGCGAATATG
>JAJRST010000531.1 GCA_024278645.1 bacterium
CAACCTGACGTAGGTGCGACATGTTAAGGGCTACAAATTCTACTGCTCATCACCCTCAAGCTGGGCGTGGACAGCCGCGGCCCCTGCCGAGCAGATAGAAAAAGAGGGCGATCCCGGCAACGGCAATGACAGCATCCATCTCGTTGCGCCGCCGGCCTCGACTCTACTCGGCCTGACGCCTGTTCCGCCTCCTCAATGTCAGCCTGAGCAAAGTCGAAGCACGATCGTCCAATTGCCCCGATCCCTTCCGACTGCCAAATCGAGAGCATTTTACTTGTCGAGACGCGCCGCGCTGAATTCCGGAAGGTGAGGGATCGGGTCAGTGAAATGACGCTAACGTTCTTCAATTCAGGAAACCAAAAACTTCTAAAATCAAAAATCGCCGTTCCTTGTTCTTAAATCCTTTGAAAAAGATGATTTCAGAATGACGATCAACGATTTTTGATTTTAAAAGTGGGGCCGGGCGACTCCGCAACGGCGCCGATTTCGTTGCGCCGACTTACTGGGTTTCGACTTTGCTCCCCTTGTTGCGGCGGTCTCCGTCGCAATGCATTTGCGGACGCTCGGCGTCCGGGCAGGGATGTGCGCGGCGACGGCGGTTCGTCTGAAGGCAAACCCATATCTGCCGCGGCGCACGACGTGGAGCGTGGGAGCGAGGTAAAAGATTTTAAATTTTAATAAAAATCCTCCGTTTATACAACCAATAGGTGATGTACCACAGCATAAACCAAGTGATCAGTGCGGTGACGATCTGCGCCGGCAGTTCGCCGGCCCAGCTCAAAAGACCAAAGACAAAGGGCTTGGGCACAGTGTACAATAACTTGCCGCCGCCGATGTGATCGAAAAGATAGATGAACAGGGGGTTCATGCCGACAATGGCGAAAAACATCGGCCACTTTTGCACCTTTTTGATATCGATCAGCCAATAGGAAAAGGCGAGCGCCAAAAGCGACCAGCCGCCGCTGACGATGACAAAGGAGCTGGTGCTGATGCGTTTGATGATCGGCGTGATCGGATCAAGACCGTAGCCAATGGCGAGGCCGATCAGACCCGAGACAACCAGTATTTTAACCTTTTTCATGGCCGGTCGATTGCCGATTAAAACCTGTCCGGCCAATACTCCCCATATTGTGTGCGCCGTGGTTGGAATGGCGTTGAAGGAGACCCAATGGCCGCTGGAAAGCTCTCCTGAAATGAGCATGTCGAACCAGGCGCCAAAGTTATGATCCGGGACAAACGGTTGATTGTATCCGGCAAGTGGAAACGTACGATACAGCAACTCATTCAGAGCGATAAGCGAAAAGGCTGCAATAATCTGCGTGCGCGTCGATTTATTCATCAGGAAAAAAGCGATGATATAGGTGACGGAAAGCTGCGCCAGCACGTTCTGAAAGCGAAAAGTGATTCTTCCCGGGGCAATGCAATACAACGCCCAGCCCAAAATCAGCAGGGTAATGGCGCGCTTTATAGCATGACCGCGAATGTCGGAGTAGCTTTCGCCTTTTCTTGTCCGGTTGGCAAAGGAAAAGGGCATGGCCACGCCGACGATGAACATAAAGAAAGGCTGCACCAGGTCCCAAAAATAGAGGCCGTGCCACGGATGATGGTCAAATTGCGTACCGATGGCGTACAAAATCGTGCCTTTGAGTTGCGGGTCGACCAGGTATCGGAAAAAGCCTGCGCCTTCGGAAATCAACAAAAACATGGTCAGGCCGCGAAAAAAGTCGATGGATAAAAGGCGCCGCGGGGGCGTCAACATTTCACCAGGATTGTCGCTCATTTTCTGTCTCCTTGTTCATCGTTTTATTTTTTCAGGAAGAATATAGGGATAATGCTTTCGCAGCAGTTTGTGCAGAAAACGATCTATTTTTCGGGCCGCCAGGTAAATCCGCCAAATCCAGGCATCTTCCCGATAGTATGACTTTACCTCTTTTATAGTGATGGCGGCAAAATCGCTTTCATCTTTAAAGAATTCGTTCACGGTTTCAATCATCGCCGGTATCAGATCCGCGCGCTGTTCTTTATAAAAGTTGGCCAGCAGGTCGATGACCACCTTGCGCTGGTCATAATAGCGGTTCATCACGTCATCGACAAACAATAAACGAATGAGCCACACCAAAAAGGAGGGAGCGCTGCGTAAAAACAGCTCGCTGTCCAGGCGCTCCCGCCCGTTTTTGCGCATGAGAGGGGAGCTGATGTCAAAATAGAGCAACGATAATTCATGGCTTTGCAGGGGACGTTTGGGGTCATAGTTTTCAACAGCCCAGTTGGAAATTTGGGCGTCAAAACCGATTTCCGTGTCGCCGCGATGTTGGCGATTATATTCGAACACTTTTCGCATCTGCTCGAGAACGCGTTGCAGCAGGACTTTGACCTCCGCTTCCGTCAGCTTTTGGATGAGGCTGTTTCCTATGCTTGCGGACGGCAACTTTTTCTGCACAATGTAAATGGTCGTTAAATTGTTTTTCTCATCCTCAAACCAAACGGTTTTGGTCGGTACGACGCGGACGCCGATTTCATCATTCAAGACGCGAATGGATTCGTTGAGGATGTTCTCATAGTCGCGCACCTCCCGGCGATTTTGGAACATGGGCATGCGTTTGTATGCCCAATTGCCGGTTTTGTCCGATTGTATTTCCAGAACGGTGCTCATTTCGCCGTAGCCCAGCACGGCCGCCGGGATGCTGCTCGTTTCCGGGCGTCGCGGATCGAGCCCCGCATCAAATTTTTTTAAAAATTCCTCATCAATGTGAATTTCGTCCATGTTGCATCCTCAACTTTGCATCATTTTTTCCATGCCATTAAGAGCGGCGTCTGTTCGCGCCAGTATTTCTTGCGCCAGCGCTTCATCAATCGTCAACGGCGGCAGGAATTGCGAGACGCGCGTATCATTGGCGGCATAAACGGAAAAGACGCCGGCCTCGTACGCCGCTTTTGTGAATAACGGGCCAAGACGCTCATCGGTAAATTCAATGCCCATCATCAAGCCCAGTTGCCGCAGGCGCACGAGCAGCGCCGGATATTTTTGCTGCAATTCCTCAAATCCCCGGGCAAACAGTTCGGCAAGGCGGTTGACGTGCGCCAGGAATGTCGGCTGCGAGGAGATGTCCAACACTTTCAGGGCCGTGGGACATCCCACTTCGGCGCCGCCAAAGGTGGAAATGTGAATGAACGGGTCCCGGTGAAACACGGTCTCCAGTTCTTTTATAAAGCAGGTGGCGCTCATGGGATAAATGCCGCCGGACAAGCCTTTGCCGATGACCATGATATCCGGGGCAACGTCAAAATGTTCGATGCCCCACATTTTTCCGGTGCGCCCAAGTCCGGTTTGTATTTCATCGATGATCATAACCGCGTTGCGGCGATCGCACAATTCTCGTACTTTACTGAAAAAAGAAGCCTCGGGAATCGGCATGCCGAGAGTCGCTGGTATTGTCTCCAAAATGACGGCGGCGGTTTGGTCGTCAATTTTCTCATCCAGCGCGGCAATGTCGTTAAAAGGGATTTTGACAAAACCGCCGGCCGGCGTCCCAAAAGGTTCGTAGAACTTTTTATCGCCCGCGGCCAAAGCATAGCCCGTGTGACCGTGATAGCCGCCGTGAGCGGAAATTACTTTTTGTCGCCCGGTGAAGCCGCGCGCCATTTTTATGGCCAAGTCGATCGCCTCGCCGCCGCCGACGCCAAAGACAGAGTAGCAAATGTCTCCCGGCGTCAGCTCGGCCAGCCTGGCCGCAAGGACCGCCCGTTGCTCGCTGATCAAATGATGGTTGCCGATATCCAGCTCGCGCAGACTATCTGTCAACGTTTGAACGACCTCGCCGTTGCGATGCCCAAGATTAAAGACGCCGCCGTTGCAGTGGCAGTTGATGAGTCTTTTGTCGCCGTTCAGGTCCCACATAAAAGGACCTTGGCGTTTTCCCAAAACGAAATCGATGCCGGCGGCGTCGAAAAACGCCGTTTTGCCCGAGGATACATGCGCGGCAAACAGCCGCTTGACGTCACTTTTTGCAATGTGCGGAATCGCGTTTGATTTGTCATTTTTCATAATCATCTCCAAAACCTGGTATGGATGCTTCCTTGTTCCATTTGTTCCAGGCTATTTTATGCAAAATACTTCTGGCGCCGTTCGGCGACTTGAGCGCGCTGGACAGCCATTGCCTTTCCAGACTTTGCGCCTGTTCAAAACAGCGCTTTGAAAATGACTGCCGCGTTTGCAGGTCGTCCGCAGCCAGGCGAAGCGCATCGGCGATAAAAGTCGCCTCGAGGATATCTCGCTGCGACGCAAGAGAGGAGAGCTGCGAAAGGTTGTCCAGGAGACGTCGATGCAGCAGTTCATGTCTCCAAAAAAGACTTTTTTCATCATAGCGTCCACCCGGCGTCGGCCCCATATCCGGCAGCGGCGCGTCGATCCAAAGCGGTTTAAAAATGCCGGTGCAGGGCGCCGCCGTTCCGGTGACAAAGTGCACCGGATGTTCCGCGTGCAAATGTGAAACCATAGAGCCGACGGTCTGGCTGCCGCGAATCGGGCCAAAGCCGGCGTGCATGCAGATGGTCGCGCCGGCGACGCCTCTATCCGGTCGGAATTTGCCGCCGTCGCCATGATCGCGTAGAATGTTCATGATGTTGTGAACAGCGATATGCCCCTTTTGTGCGGACAGAAGCTCCATGCTGCGCCGTCGGCGTTTGCGGCAGTCGCTGAACGTTGTGTACAAAAAATCGGAATAGCTTTCATTGAATCGAAAATTTTGACGACTTTTGCACCAGCCCTTTTCCACGGCATAGTTGATCAGGTCGTCCGAGGC
>JAJRST010000053.1 GCA_024278645.1 bacterium
CCCCCAGTTCATGATGCCTTTGGCATAGTGCTCGGTGTCGTTCAAGGCAAAATCGTATTCAATCAAAAGAGCGAGATCAGTGGTGATATGAATATCGGAAGCAATAAAGATTGTAGGGACGTTTCTCTCGCCGTTTGCATTTTCAAGAGCATAGCTCACCCATGCATGGAGACCGGAGGTTACAACAGAAGAGTATCCCTTTGAAATTGTCAAGAAAAAACCCCGGGATTTGAACTGGTAGCGATCTCCAAACTCGGCGTTGTAATTTGCTTTGGTGGAATCCGAAGAATATAATGGGCCGTAGCCTTGTGAATCAAATCCGATCACTATGGACGGCAGCCTGAGGCTCTCATCGGTAATCCGGTACATGAAATGGACGCCGGGTTTGTTGTGCCAGGCCACCTTTTGCTCTTTGCCGATAATGTGCAAACCGCCGTAAGATACGCCGAACATAACCTTGCTGGAAATGCCGGCCGAAAGGCTGGCCAACAGACCGCCCTGTTCATAAATACGAACGCCCGCTCGAAAAGAACCGGCTCGCAACATGCTGGCCGTCGGCATATCGATGATCTGTATGGGCTTTGAAAAATAGGTCTCTTCTTTAACAATAACCTTATTAGCGCCGTACATCGATCTGTCGTTAAACTGTGCAAAAACGAGCGCGCTCGAGAGCAAAACTGCAATAACGACAAGGCTTTGTCTTGTGTAGACAGGCTTCATAAGAGGACCACCCTTTGCTTATGCTATTTTGGTTAAATGTAAGGGAAAAAGGGTACAAAGTCAATAGTTATAGTTATCTACACAAGACATTATGTTTTTAAAGCCTAGAGATGACGCTAAAGCCGACGACGATGGCGAACATGGACCAGGGATTTTCATGCACCGGCGGCGTTGGAAACAAATAAATATACTGAAACTTTACACGCAGCACCGTTAAGGAACCGAGCTTGGATCGCGTGCCCACGCCCAGGGACACCGCCGGCCCGGTATAAATTCTCTCATCGTTAATATTTTCCGAGCGTTCTGCCCACAAGCCGGCGCTAACCGAACCGTAGATGCCGGCCGTGGAGCGTTCATATTTTCGCGCCCACTGGTTTCCCGTATTGCGGTCAAGGTTGCTCATATCCAGGAATCTTTTCGACAACCCGCATAGAAACAGACCGGAGAGATCAAAGCGATCCTCGGCAAACTGCATGGTTAGCCGGGGTTCAATCTCTAATATAAAATCCTTTGCAAAATAGTAGCCCCACAGGCCGTCCAGGTTTAAATTTGTTTCGGATGTGTCACTGTCGGTTTGCGACCAAAAGGTCACGCCGCCGCCAATTTCCTGTGAACCGCGTTTTTGTGCGTAACTTGCGCTGCCTGCCAAAAAGATGAGTAAGATAGAAAGAGCCCGATGTGTCACGATTCCATCCTTTCAAATTAGTTGCTGTGTATTCGTGTAATGGTACTGAAATGGTTAAGAGATGCGGACAACGAGGGTTGCAACAGGAAAAAATGGGGACTCGTTCAAACCCCGGGTTCGATTGTTTGCAATTCGTTCAATCGGGATTCGATGATGTCAATGAGGGCCGTAGCTTTTTGGGAGGTTTTGCGGGATCGCAGCGCCTTGACTCGAATGTCGCCTTCCGCCTTGATGAGAAGTCGAATCAAATCTTCTTTAACCTGTTCTGTCAATTCAGAGTCAGGGTATTGATTCAGAAAATCATCGAAAAGAGCAAAAGGAGCGACGATTTCAGGCCAAAAGTCGTGCCAGCGGGAAATTGTTGATTTTTGTACAACGCCTTTGATAATGTAATTGATATCAAGGCCGTCGAACTTGTCCACGTATTCGACCAAGCCGACATAACGAATATAAAGCTTGCGTTGATATTCCGCTTTATCATTCGGAGCCGCAGATTTTCGGATAAGCTTTTGCAAATAGAGCACATCCTGGGTCCACTTTTGTTTCTCAAAAAAGACGTCGGTGAGTTTGTATCGCAAGAGGAGTTTCGTCCACGAGCTTATGGGCTTTTCATCGACCATGGCCGGCCGAAAGGTGAGGGTTTGTGCGAACTGAAAAGCCGCCGTATCCAAAACGGCATGGCCGGATGATTTTATGATATTGACGCTCTCGGGGCGGCCGTCGGCGTTGACAAAAACGCCGACGACGACTTGGCCCTCAATTTTATCGAGCTGCGCCGCAAGAGGGTAATCCAACGGTACATCCGAGAGGACCTTGGCAGGACGAAATCGTGACGAAGCGCATGCCAAAAGCGCCGTCATCGCAAACACAAGAGCAATTTGAGGAATTCTTTTGATCATTCGCGCCCTTAAAATCGAATCGACAAGGTGCCGACGACCTTTTCGAGCGTGATGTCTTCCAGAGCCGGTGAATTTGTCAAGTTGTCGATTGTTTCCCGCTTCCATGCGCCGCGTTGATAGCTCAAGTCGACCATGACTTGCTTGTCGAGCATTAAACTGGCGCCGGCCGTTAGATATTCTTTATCAGGCCGCACGTTGGCATAACGATACGGCGTGGGATCCTGAAACCAGCCGGCTCTCACTTTGGCGCGCACTATCGGGATATACATTTCGGCGCCCAAATGCAATTTTGTGACTGATTTAAAGTCCTTGGCAATACGATTATTGACGTCGTGCTTTGTATCTCCGGCAATCGGAGGATCCGTCAGAAATTCGGCCTGCGACCAGTCCTGAAAGTCGGCGCCGCCGGAAAACAAAAAGTTCAAAAGCTTTACTGAAGCGCCAAAGCTGAATGTGTACGGCGTCTTGATCTTATAAGTCGTGGCGCCGCTCTCTTCGGGGACGCTAAAACTGTCGCCCGAATCATAATTTTCTTTCCAGGAATCGGCCCAGGTTTCTTTTATTTTCAGAGTCGTCGGCGTCGAAATTGTGGCGCCCATGCGCAGCATGCTGCCAAAGCGATAAAGAGCGCCGATCTTAAAATTCGTGCCTTTTATATCCGAAACAATGCTTTGGCGATACTGCCAGTCCTTCAGGTCCGATATATTTTCGTTGCCGTTTTCATCATATTCCTGGTAGGTATTATGTTTATTATAAATATCATACTCGGAAAATTCCATGGAATAGTCGTCTTTGCCGCTGATAAAATTCACGGAAGCGCCGAGAAAAAAATTCCGCTGCATTTCAAGAGATGCGGCAAAAGAGAAATGATTGAGAGAACCCTTTTCAACAATGGATTGTTTCTGATAAACATTATCTTCCACTGTCGTATATTGATAATCTTCGGCTGTCTGGTAAAAATAGTCCGGGTATGCGGCCCATCCTTCATTATAGCCTTCAATTTCAAAACGGTTGTCAAAATCACGCACTTTGTTATAACCGACGGCAAAGACAAGGCTTCCCTGGTACGTGGGCACCGGCATGGTGATGCCTATGGAGTTCAGACGCGAAAAGGTGTCCTCTGTTTTTATTGTATTCGCGGCCGAGGGAACCAGGTCAGCGGCCTGGGGATCAAACGTGGCGTTGTTGACAATTTTATTATGCGAAAAGCCGACGTTCACCTCCATGCGGCGAATTTGCCCGAGACCCGCGGGATTCCAATAGATGGCGGAATAGTCGTCGGCGACGCCCACATAAGCGCCGCCCATGCCCATGGCCCGCGAGCCGACGCCGAGTTCTTCCCCCAGGAAAAAGATTTCTTCCTGAGCATAACCGACGCCACCCGTAATACATAAGATAAGAGCAAATAGAATGATATAGGATGATTTTCTATTTAACATAACATTTCTCCCGAAAATTAGGCGAATGCGTATAGCCTCGTAAAAACTTTAACCACTTAACGTCGACTTCGTCCGCTGGAAGAACGGCTTCCGCCGGAGCTTCTGCTGCCGCTGGACGAGCTGCCCTTGGAAGAACTGCTCGATCCGCTGCTGGAACCGGAGTACCTGGGCTGGCTGCGCGAAGAAGAGCTGCCCGACGATGACGGTCGATAGCTCGGACTGCTTGAACGTCTTGAGGACGACGGCTTGTAGGCGCTTCCCGAACGCCTGGATGAACTCGATGTCGACGACGAACGGTTGTAGCTCGGAGCGCTTGAACGACTGCTTTTTTTGGTGACGCTTCGTGTACGAGTTCTCGTTGTCGCCGAGGAGGAACGACTTCGCGTCCGCGACGTCTTATTGATCGTCGATTTGTCGGATGAACTTCGGCTCCGCGTCTTTGAAGTTACGGCTTGCCGCGTCGATGTTGTGGGACGAGCTGGAATCTCGCCGACGCTCGGATTGCTTCGCGTCCGCTGCCTTGTGTTGCTGATCGCTCCATCACGCGTGGAAACCCCGGAAGTTCGGGTTCGGGTCACCGTGGTCCTTCTCGCCGTGGCTGCGCCTGCCGTGGCGCGCGAGCGCCTGTCGCTTGTTACCGTAGTAGAACGCGTCCGCGTCGCCTCGCCGCGGGATTTTGCCGGAACGACCATCGGGCCGCTGGCTGTCATGACGGTTCGCATACGATCCGGTCGCGTCTGAGTTATGGTACGACGACCGAATGAACGCCGGGCATTTATCGTACCCTCGCCGCCGCCGCCACCGCCAATATAGACGGGATAAGCGACCACCGGAGCGCCGTAGCCCACATGATACCACCCATAAGGCCTGTGATAATATCCCCATCCACCATAGTAAGGATAAGGCGAATAATAGGGGTCGCCATAAGAAAAATAAAAGCCACCGTAAGGATCCCATACAGACGTCTGGTAATACCAGGGATCTACTGCATAGTACCAATAAGGCTCGTACCACCATGAATTCAAATAAACCGGCGCGTAGCTGTTATTCACATACACATCATGATCGTACTGCTGATAGACGACTGCGTCGTCGGATTGCTCCTCATCATAATAGCCGGATTCATCCCAGTAACCGCCGTCATCCCGATCATCATAAACGTCGGTATTGACGCCGCCGGTTCGACCGATTTGCGTATAGCAACCGGTCAGGGAAAGGATCGCCAGCGACAAAAGCGATACGGTTATTAAACCTTTTAAATTATTTTTCATAACGAGTCGCCTCCTTTCATGAGCGCGAAGCTCTTAATTCTTAAAAACTGACAGGCTACTCTCATAAAGCACCTTTTAAATCTCTTTTCATTCTTTAGACGCACCATATAATACTAATGTTTACCGCATAAAGAAACGAGAGTTCCAACTTTTTCATTAAAACAGTAAAATCTTGCAAATTCGTCCAAAAATCATTCCGGTTTGAAACTATAGGTGCAAGCGACCCAGGATGCGACTTTTTTCTTGTCGATCGTCGCCGGCAAGTAGCTGTTTTTTTTGGCGGCCTCCAGCGCGGCCTGAGCGCATTTTTCGTTGTTGGTGCTGTTTTCAACAACGACAGCCTCCTCCACCCTTCCTTTCTCATTCACCCAAAGCATCAACTTTACAATGCCGCGCACATTTTGCTTTACCAGCTCACGCGGATATTCCGGCAGAACCTGTACGATGGGACGCGGCGGGATTGTATCCGGCCTCCCTGTCGTTAAACCGCTGACGCCAAAAGGGGAATCGCCGATATCCCAATCAATGATTGTTTCCTCAATAGTGGCGTCCTGCGGAATATCCGGGTCCTCCGAGGGCACGGGAATGGCCGGCTTTTGCGGACGCACGCCGCGGCGCACCTGTTGCGTCGTCGCCGGGACCTCCTCTATTTCAAAGGAAAACGGTACAACCGGCAGCGCCTTTTTTTTGTGCTCGACGTTCTTGGGAACAATATGCAATAATATTAATAAAAATGCCAGAGAAATAACCAGGGATATTTTTATCGTTTTTCGGTAGGCAAGTTTAAATTGTTGAAATTCTTTGTTCATTCAATTTTATCAGCGCTCCGATTCGACAAAAACCGCGTTGTCGCCATCGTGCTTTTAAATTATTTCCACCGTCGATATCGCCACCCAACCATCCTTGCCATCGCTCAAGCGGATGCGATAATAATCGCCGGATTGTGCGACGACTCTTACCTCGACGCCCTCGTGCAGGGCAAAGACCTCGGTTGCATCCTGCGCCGGACTGCTGGTCACGGCAACCTTGGGTGCCAAAATGACGCCGTACCGGACGGTCAAATCTTCACGCACGCGAACGCCAAAAAGAAAAGCGGCAAGAATGAGAAGAATGAGCGCCGGGGTGACGGCGGAACGAACGACGCGCTGGGCGCCCGGCTTCCTGACAAGCAACTTTATCATCAAGATGCCGATGAACAAGCCATACAAAACGAGCACGATAACGGTCAAGGCGTTCAAGCTAAGGGCGTTCTTGGCGCTTTGCCATTTCTTGAAAACATAATCCAGTTCCGGCGTCGGAATTTTATCGACGACTCGAAGCCGCACGACCTGCAAATTAAAGACGACGTCCTCATCGTTCGGATCAATTCGTAACGCGCGCTCGTAATTAATGATCG
>JAJRST010000532.1 GCA_024278645.1 bacterium
CCCTTTAACTTGAAGAGCTTTCCATGTTGCGTGCCCGCGGGAATTTTGAGATCCACCATGCCTTTGTCATACGTTTGAATGCGCACTTTGGACCCCAAAGCCGCCTGCACCATATTGATGGGCACGGTGCTGTAAATATCCGCTCCTTTTCTTGTAAAAAGCGGATGCGGCGCGACATGAATGGTGACGATCAAGTCGCCTGCGGGGCCGCCGGCGACTCCCGGGGCGCCCTGGCCGCGCAACCTGATCTTCTTGCCTTCTTCCGTGCCGGCGGGAATCTTTACGGATAACCGCTGACCGCTCACGCTAATGATTTGCTTGCCGCCTTTTATCGCCACGTCGAATGGGATGGTCAGTTCCGCGACTACATCCTGACCTTTGTGAGGCTGCGGCGAGTAGCCGGAGCGCCCGCCAAAAAACTCGCTGAAAATATCGCCCAGGCCGCCGAATCCGGCCGTGCGATGCCCTTTAAAGCCGCCTCTGAACACGGACCCCAAATCTTCAAAATCGATGTTGGGCTGGCCGCTAAAGTCAAAGTCGCCGCCAAAGCGACGCATATTATCATATTTTTTTCGCTTCTCGGCATTGCTCAGCACGGCGTATGCCTCCGAGATTTCCTTGAAACGATTCTCGGCGTGCTTATCGCCCTTGTGTTTGTCGGGGTGGTATTTTTTAGCCAAATCACGATAAGCGCGTTTGATCTCCTGTTCGGTTGCATTTTCAGACACGCCCAATATATCGTAATAGTTCTTATTTTTCATTCACATCACCCTCTCCACTTTTTTTCGACTTTGCCGTAATGACTTTTGCCGGACGCAGCAACGAGTCGTTGAACATGAAACCTCTCTGCCACACTTTTAAAACTTTTCCTTCTTCGGCGTCCGACTCTTCCGCCATGACCGCCTCGTGCACGTTCGGATCAAACGACCGGCCGGCGGCATCGATCGGCTTTAGACCCAAATCCTTCAACGTCGACATGAGCTTGTCATATATCATTTTAACGCCCTTGATAGAAACGGAATCGGAATCATCCTTGTGATGATCAAACAATATGTCAAAATCATCCACAACAGGCAATAATTTTGTTATGATATCGCGGGCCGCATTAGCCCGCCATTCCTGCATTCGCTGTTCCGTGCGTCGTTTGTAATTTTGAAACTCGGCCTGAACGCGCAATAACTGATTATAATAATCGCTTTCGGCCGACTCTTTATTCGAAGCCTCGGAAACCGCCTCTTCGACGGACGTCTCTTTCGAGGCCTCCGCCTCTGTCCGTTCGTTTGCACTCTCTTTATCTTTAATTTCAATTTCAATGACATTATCTTTTTCTTCCGACATTATATCCTCGCCTTTGGTGTTCCATTTATATTTTATCAATCGCAGCTCAAAAGCAATCTACATGCCAGAATAACAAACTGACTTTGCAATTAATTTCATTGAACTTACGACAGAGGCATCACGTCGAAACTTTTGACGCCAAACCGCATCAGCCTGCCATATTGTCAGAGACGTCGGATTCGACGATTATTCAAACAGCTTGAAAGATATGTATTGCTTTTTTTTCCACGGCTTCGGCGGCTTCGCCAAGCCCTTCGGATAGAGTGGGGTGAGCATGAATGGTGAATAACAAGTCTTCGATATGCGCCGCCGTTTCCACGGCCAGCGCCCCTTCGGCAATAAGATCGGATGCATGCGGTCCGATAATGTGAACGCCGAGCACGGTTCCCGCTTCCGCGTCGGAGACAATTTTTGTCATGCCAGCGGACTCGCCCAGGGTGAGCGCCCGACCCAGCGCCTTGAACGGAAACACGCCGCTTTTCACCGTGTAGCCCTGCTCTTCCGCCTGCGCTTCGGTGAGACCGACCGTGGCAATTTCGGGATCGCTGAAAATCACTCCCGGAATGGCCAGGTTGTCGAACGCCGATTTAACGCCGGAGATCACCTCGGCGGCAATCTTGCCCATGTGAGAGGCGCGATGCGCCAGCATGGGGCCGGCCACAATATCGCCTATGGCATAAACATTTTTCACCGACGTTTGCAAACGTTCATCCACCTTGATAAAACCGTGCTCATCAGCGGCAAGGCCGATTTTTTCCAACCCAAGTTCAGCCGTGGTCGGCCGATGCCCGACAGCGACGAGCACTTTGTCGGCGACAAGCTCCTCTGTCTTTCCTCCTTGATGAACAAGAATATTCGCCGTATCGCCCGAATCCAGCAATTCCGCCCTGGCCCCCAGTCGCAGATCGACGGGGATGTGCAAAAGCGTTTGTTTCAAAACGCGACGAATCTCCGGTTCAAAGTCGGGCAGCAGCTCCTCACGCGCTTCAATAATGGTCACCCGGCTGCCCAGCCTGGCATACGCCGTCCCGATTTCAACGCCGACCGAACCGGCGCCAATGATGACAAAACGTTGCGGTATGTCCGGCAATGACAGGGCGGTTTCGACATCGATCACCGTGTTGCCGTCAACCGGGAAGTCCGGCAATTGTATCGGCCGCGAGCCCGTGGCAATGACCACGTCTTCATACTCGATGCGCTGCAGGCCTTGGCGGGTATCCACGTACAGCTTGCCCGGCTCGGAAAAAGAGGCGGTTCCTTCGATTCTCTCGACGCTGTTTTTATCCAGCAATGCGGCAATGCCGTGGCGCAGCTTTTCCACGATGCCATTTTTCCAGGACTGCAACTTTTGCACATCGACCCGCACGTCGGAGACCAACAGCCCCATTTCCGCGGCCCCCTCGATGGCGCTTTTGAGGCCCGAGACTTCGATGAGCGCTTTTGAGGGGATGCACCCCCAGTTCAAACACATGCCGCCAAGCCGGTCGCGTTCGATCAGCGTCACATCCCGGCCAAGTTGCGCGGCCCGGATGGCGGCGACATAACCGCCGGGACCGCCGCCGACAACCACGGTTTCAACGCTTGTAGTAAAATCTCCGACGACCAAAGGTCCTCCCTCAGCTCATTTCGATCAGCATACGCATGGGATTTTCGAGCAAATTTTTTATATGATTCATGAACCGGGCCATCATGGCGCCGTCCAGGATGCGGTGATCAAAGGCGAGCACCAGCGGCATGATGCGACGAATTTCGACTTTGTCGTCGACGACGACCGGTTTCTGACGCGCCGCCATCAACGCCAGGATGGCCGCCTGCGGCGGTGGAATGATCGGCGTGGCGTAGACGCCGCCGAGCACGCCGACGTTGGTGATGCTAAAAGTGGCGCCTTTAAGCTGCTGCAGTTCGATTTCGCGCGCCCGCGCCTTTTCGGCTAAAAGCTGGATTTCCCGCGCAATGTGCAAAATGCTTTTTGTATCGGCGTCCCGTATCACCGGAACGATCAATCCATGCTCAGTATCCGTGGCGATGCCGATATGATAATATTCCTTTAAAATAATCTCGCTGTTGGCCTCGTCAAGCGAGCTGTTGACCTCGGGAAATTTCTTGAGCGCGGAAACCACGGCGCGCACCACAAAGGCAAGGGGGGTCAGCTTTACGCCTTGCTCCTCGGCGTCGGCGCGCTGCTGTTTGGCGACGTCGAACAGGGCCGTGACATCCACATCCTCCGCATGCCACACATGCGGGATCGTGCCGACGGACTCGCGCATCGCCTCGGCGGTCTTTTTGCGAATGCCCTTGAACGGAATGCGTTGCACCGGGCCAAATTCCTCTACAGTATGCTTTCCACCTTGCGGCTCGGCCGCTTTTTGTTCAATGACTTTTTCTCCGGCGCGCGTATCCACCGCGGCGGCCCTTTCGACATCCTCATCCGTAATGCGACCGTTTTTGCCGCTGCCTTTGACGGCGTTTATATCCACCCCCAGCTTGCGCGCCAGTTGTCGCGTATGCGGCGTCGCCAGGGCGCGTTTGTGCGCCGGCAGGGGCTGCGCCGGCGCGGCCGCCTCTTGCTCCATCGCTTTTTGTTTTTCCGGCGGCGTTGCCGCGGCTTTGGGCGGCGTCTCGGTTGTCTGTTCATCCGTCGCCAATACGATCAGCGGGTCGCCGACCTCCACCACGTCGCCGACCTTGCAGGAAATTTCGAGCACCTTGCCGGTCGCCGGCGCCGGAAGCGAGACGACAGCCTTGTCGGTCTCGATTTTAAAAATGTCCTGATCCTCCTTGACGGCGTCGCCGACGGCGACAAGAATCTCAACAATTTCCGCTTCGTGGATGCCCTCGCCGACATCCGGGAGTCGAAAGACAAAACTCATTTAAAACTCCAAGGTTTCATGCACCGCGCGAATGACCTTGGCGGCGTTCGGATAGTTATAATCTTCCAGCCTGGACAACGGCGGCACGATATCGTAGCCGGTAACGCGCTTTACCGGGGCCAGCAAATGCAGCAGGCTGCGCTCGGCGACCTGCGCGGCGATTTCCGCGCCCACGCCGAAAAGACGCGGCGCCTCATGCACAATGACCAGACGGCCGGTTTTATTCACCGATTCGGTGATGGTTGCAATATCGAACGGCAGAATTGTGCGCAAGTCCACCACTTCAGCTTCAACATTGGAATCCGCCAGCGTCGCGGCCGCCTGCAAGGCCACGGGCATCATGCCGCCGTAGGCGACAATGGTCACGTCGCGCCCCTCGCGAGCGACGAGCGCCTCGCCGATGGGCGTGCGGTAAAGAGTCTCCGACACCTCTTCGCGCTTGAGACGATACAGCCGTTTCGGCTCCAGAAAAACAACGGGGTCCGGGTCCTCGATGGCGGAAATTAAGAGTCCCTTGGCGTCCGCGGGCGTGGAAGGGATGACCACCTTGATGCCGGGCAGATGGGCAAAGTGCGCTTCCGTGCTTTCGGAATGGTGCTCCAGCGCCCGCACGCCGGCGCCATAAGGCGCGCGCACGACCATGTTCGCGGAAAAGCGCCCCTGACTGCGATGGCGCAGCCTGGCGGCGTGGTTGAGCAGTTGGTCGAACCCCTGGTAGATAAAGCCCATAAA
>JAJRST010000533.1 GCA_024278645.1 bacterium
CGGCATACAAAACGACATACCAGTTCCAATTTATTGGGCCGATTCTCTAGCTGTCTCAAGCAACAGGTTGGCGGAGAAGCTAGTACAACTCTTGAAATACATCCAAAATGGAAATTGGGAGCCTATTAGCGCTGAAACGCAAGAAACCCTTTCGATTATGGCCGACTTGGAAATCAAACAACGGATAGCAGCCCACGTGTTGCAAGCCAGCTATTATTATAATAGAGCAGATACATCCTTAAGCGCACCAGACAGCATGTATTATTTTACAAGTGCCCATATCCCGGCAAGTGAGTTATCTTTAGCCGTTTCAGAGCTTGCCCTGGGATGGGGGACATCTGTTAAACCTAAAGGGGTAGTAAATGATACGCTTTCTGCAATTATTGCTGGCAGCATCACAAAACTAAAATCTCTCGGCCCCGTTTTTAAGTATACACTTCAACAATACTTGACCCATGGATTCCAAATACCGCCCTTAGTTACTCTGCTGCAATCGGATATTAAAAGAGCTGCCTTCGGCTATTGGCTCGGATGCAAAATAAAGAATATATCGTCGCAACCTGTACATGACGTTGCCGTTTCTGCAAAAAGTCTGAATGCAGCAGCCACCATCACGCCAGAGTCAGATACACTTTTTTCGGTTTTAAATGCAGGAGAAGAAAAAATCATTCGATGGCATGTCGAACATCTTGATGCCAAAAAGCCGCTGCGCTTCTCTTTGAAAGTCTATCCCAATCAAATACCTGCGGGCTTTGAAGGCGATACGATGACTTTATCAAAGCTTTTTGCCGATTTCTCTCCGAAAAGCTCCGGAAATTTGAACAACCAGAACCTTTACGCCTATCCCAACCCCTTCAATCCCGAGGTGGAAACCGCCAAACTGCGGTTTCGGCTGGCACAAGATGGGGAGGTGACGATCAAAATTTACGATGTGGCCAATCGATTGGTCACGACCCTGATGGCGGCCTATCCCATGCCGGAGGGAAAGGAGCTGGAAGTCCGCTGGAACGGTCGCAACGACCAGGGCCGGATCGTCGCCAACGGGGTGTATTTCTATGTGATCGAATCCAGCTCCGGCGAACGGGGGGTTGGAAAAATAGCAGTGGCACGATAATGGAGGGTAGTATCATGCAGGCCAAGTCCAAGCGCGTATTTGTCTTGCTTTATGTTGTCTTTAGCGGATTTTTCACGGGCGTGGCCGCGCAAGAAGGTCGGGGCGGCCAGGCCGGCGCCTTCCTAAGCTTGCCGGTAAATGCCCGCGCCAATGGCATGGGCAGCGCTTACACCGCCGTGGCAGCCGATGCTTCTGCGGCCTGGTGGAACCCCGCTGGCCTGGCGAACATCGCCCAGCCGCAGTTTCTCGGCATGTATTCCATGATGAGCATGGACAGAATGCACAACTTTATGGCGCTTGCTGCCCCTTTGCACAGCAAGCATGGCATCGGCATAAGCTGGGTACAATTTGGCGTTTCCGACATCGACGGGCGCGATTTCCGCGGCCAACCGACCGGGATGTTCAGCAACAACGAAATGGCGTTTACGTTGAGCTATGCGTATCGGTTCCACCCGAATGTGAGCGCCGGGCTTACGGGCAAATATGTCCATCACGCCCTGGCCAGCTACCGTGCCTCGGGATTCGCCCTGGATGTCGGCATCCAGGCGCAGTTCAAGGCCAGGTACTTCATCGGCGCGATGCTGCAAAACGTCTTCGGCGCCCTCAACTGGAACACGCAATCCGCGCTACAAGAACAAATGCCAAAACACTTCCGATTCGGCGTGGGGGTCACGCCGGGAGACCTGCCAGTGCTGTTTACGATAGACGCGGTTAAAATGCAAAACGATGCGCGCTGGAAATTTTATGCCGGTGGTGAAATCTGGCTTTTCCAGCGCATTCTGGCTGTGCGTTGCGGTTACGCCGTGGATCGATTCACCGCCGGCGCCTCGTTTGCCTGGAAAGCCATACCGTTTAATTTTCAGCTCGATTATGCTTTCCGGAATGACGTGCTGCAGGAAGGCGGCGTCAACCAGATTTCATTTCTGATGGCCTTTTAACTCGATGTTGCGCATCCAAAGCGGCAGGCCGTAGCACGGGTCGGCGGTTTTGCCGGACTGCACGCACTGGACTGCCGCCAGTATCGACCCGACGTAAAAATATACGATCCGCGGCGCAAAGTCAAGGTTCGCTCCGTAAACGCCGCACTATCAGCCGTCCTTGCACGCCTTACAAGCATGACGACGAGTGCTACTTTCCGCTTAAAACCAGGATACTTTTTCCATTTTCAACCGAAGCATAAAAAATGCACGGCATGGAATTAATCGTTCTCATCCGCCACGATCTCGTATCGCCCGGCGGGGAGTTGAAACCTTCCGTTCTCGATTTTTACGTCCACAATGTTTTGAGAATCCACATCCAAAACTGTGCAGGATGACTTTTCGTACTTTTGGGGAAGAATGATTTTTGCCGTAGAATTTTCCGGCGCCTCGATCCGTAAATGGAACTTGTTACCCTCGATTCGCCAGTGCGACGAAATCATGCCTTTTGGCGATTCAAACGAACAGTCCACCCACTTTATATCGCCGACCGGTTTTGGGGCGATGATGATTTCTTTGTACGCCGTCGAGTTTTTCTCCTGGTAAATTCCACCCAGGCCGCTGTAAAACCATTCCATCAAATGGCCGAGCATCATGTGGTTGTTGGAGAGATAGGGCAACGCCGCCCAGCTTTCGGCCAGCGCCGTGGCGCCTTTTTTGAGCTGCCAACCGTAGCCCGGCCGGTCGCTTCTGTTATTCATTTTATAGAGCACGTCGGATCGACCGCGTTCGCTTAAAACACGCACCAGGAAATGATAGCCGATGTCGCCCGAGGTCAGGGCATAGTCGTTGGCCTCTATGCTTCGGATCAAATTGTCGAACACCTTTTCCCGGTCGGATTCGGGAATCAAACCCGTGTACAATGACATGGCGTAAGCCGTCTGGCTGCCGGTAGAGACGACGCCGGTCGCCGGGTCGTAAAATTTTTTCAGAAAAGCCTCCCGGACTTTATCCGCCAGGGCGCTGTACTTTACACGTTCTTTTTTCGCATGTAAAAGTTCGGCGATTTTGGCGACGATCTCCAAATCATAGTAGTAAATGGCCGTGGCCGTCGCCGCCTTGGGCGTCAATTGAGCCTCGCCGGGATTTTTCGGCCCCAGGTCGTACCAAGCCCCCAAGCCGTGAGAAAGAATGTGACGATCCGCTTTTGTCCCCAAATAGTCGACATAGCGTTTCATCATCGGGTATGCTTTTTTCAGCACCTCGATGTCGCCGTACCATCGATACAATTGCCAGGGAATGATGACCGAAGCGCTGCCCCATTCGGGCGAATCGCGGAAACCTTTGCTAAAGATCACATATTCGGGAGCGATATCCGGGACCAGGCCGTCTTCGAGCTGCGAATCGATCATGTCGCCGACGATTTTCCTGTAAAGGGCATGGATGTCATAATTATAATGCATGGAGGGGCCGATGAGATAGGTTTGTTCCAACCAGCCCAGCTTTTCGCGATGCGGGCAATCGGTGGCCACGCTGGCCATGTTGCTCCTGATGCCCCAGTTGATCAATTCGAAAATTTGATTAAAGAGCGTATCCGAACAGCGAAAGGCGCCGACTGTGGGAGAAGAGTTGCGCGTGTGCAGCATTTTCAGCTCCAGAATCTCCGTCTTTGACGCCGCATTTTTCGGTTCGATGATCTCCACCTCGGCGTATCGGAAGCCATAGTAGGTGAATCGCGGCCGCCATTCTTCCACGCCCTCTCCCTTGAGAATATAATTGAATTCGTAGGGACCGCCGCCGCTTCGCTGGGTGACCTCGCCCTGTTTGTCCAACAGTTCATCCGGGCGAATGCGGACGCGAGCGCCGCGGGCGCCTTTGACTTTGAGCGAAATGATCCCAGATGCATTCTGGCCGAAATCGTAAATGGTTTTACCGCTTTTGGAGGTGGTGATTTTCCGAGCATCAAACTGCTGCATCACCTTGAGCGGATAATCCTCTTCCGGGAAAAGGTGGTCAATCGGGTCGTCGAGCACGATGGCGGTTTGCCAACCGGAATCGTCAAATCCGGCCCTGTTCCAACCGGGCTGTTCCAGGCGGGCGTCGTAATCTTCACCGCCGTAGATGCTGCTGAAGGTGATGGGGGAGGGGGGGGTCTTGCAGCTTGCATCCGAGACGATGTTACGAGTGTCGCCGTTTTTGTAGGTGATGGAAAGGTTGAAAATGAGCTTTGGGAAACCGTAAGCGATGACCAGCTTTCGATAGCGCTCGTTGTTGATATTGTAAAAGCCGTTTCCCACAATCGCCCCGAATACGTTCTCTCCTTTTTTTAAAAGCGGCGTGATGTCAAAGGTGTTGTAGAAAATTCGTTTTTGGTAATAGCTCCAGCCGGGGGACAGGAACCGGTCTCCAACTTTTTCCCCGTTAATGGTGCATTCATAATGTCCCAGCCCGCTGATGTAAAGAGTCGCTTTTGCCACCGGTTCGTCGATGTCAAAGCTTTTACGGAACAGCGGGACGACGGACCGTTTTTTAAATTTCCCCTCAAGACTTTTGTCAAACCCGTGAATGCCGGGAACCAGCTTCAGACTGTCCGGCAGCTTTTTAAAGCCGATCCATCGGGCGTTCGCCCAGGCGTCGTTTCGATTCGTTTCCCGCGCCGGGAGAGTGCCGCAGGCCAATAGAATAATGCTCAAAACAAACAGGGTCTTTTTCATTTCTCGAACTCGATTTTGTAAAAACCGCCAATTTTCCAATTCATTGTTGCGTCAGCGTCGCCTTATTCGATGAGCTTTTCTCCTTTCAACAAGAGATAGAAAAAGCCCCACAGCCCGAGGACGACGTACAGCGTCAGTATCGACCAATACTCCATGCCCGGGGCGAGGTGATAGCCGTCCACGCCCCGGAGAAACAACAGCATAAAAAAGGCTGAAACGGGCCAGTAGATCGATATGCCCATCGCGGATGCGGCGACGATCAGCGCCCAGCGTTTTCTCAAAAACAGCCCGGCCAGCGCGACCGCGATAAGGGGAAGATAGACAAGCGTATCGCCCGCCCCAAAAGCGCGGTTGACCTGCACGCCGAACTCGCTCACTTTGTCCCGGCTTTCCTGCAGGCCAAGTCTGACGGCGGCATCGTAATTCAATACCGCCATCGTCTGCCCCATGAGGAGCATGATCAGCGTCACCCCGAAAAAGGCGACGATGATCCGGAAAGCCAAGGGACGCTTTGTTTTTTGCATTTTAAACCCTCCTTTCCCTGCCGCCGGGCGTCATTGTAAAACTCGTCGTCTTTTTGTCCGTGACGCTCGGGGCGACTTGGTGGAAATCGCCGTTTTGTAGCAAAACTTAATGATAAAACACAAAAGAAGGAATGTTCTCTCTCTTTAGCTTTTCCCCGCTCCATTCCAGCATTAAGTCTTGAGTCCCTCCCAATTGAAAGTAGGCTAATCGCAATTTATGATATCCTTTTCTAAGTGACAAGGAAAGCGCTTTTTCTCTTTTTGCATGCGCGCCGTCATTATCAATTGCCAACTCATCATTCAAGTATAATCGGCTTCCGTCATTAGACGTCAAATAGAATGTATAAAGACCATCTTGGGGAATTTCAATATAACCAGAAAAAATAAAAGCATAGTTTGCATCACGAATTCGCTGGTCAATTGAAATACTAGGAGTAATACCGGTTTTAGTTTTAGTTAATTCACTGATCTCGCTTGTATTTTTAACTGTACCCTCATAATACTCATATCTTAATCCTTTCGATAAAGACTTGCTAACGTGCTGAGGCTCTTGATAAATATCAGCGCCGACATATTGACTTAGCACATTGCTTTCAGGATGCTTATACTTTACCGCTACAGCTCTGAGAAGTGTGGTCCTGGTAATTTTGATAGGATTTTTAAAAGTATATCCGTTTAGAACCGAAGGCATACTTCCATCCAATGTATATTTAATTTCTGCTCGATCGTCATTACAGGATAATTCAACAATCCCGTTTTTATCAAGAGTCACAACCGGTTCAGGAACACGTTCAAAACTGTCATATCCATATTTGAGATCAACCAGTTTTGCAAGGTAGATTGCCGTCTTTTCCTCGTGTGATGAATAATAGGAAACATAAAGGATACTATCCTTCATTACAAGTCCGGGATAACTACAATCCCCGCCGCTGGGTAATGTAACCAATTTAATAAACTCTCCGTCAAGTCCGACTTTTGCAAGAATCGTTTTCTCATTGTTGTCAGGCGGATAATCCCTCGTGGCACAAAGCATTACACCATTATCAAGTAGAATCAAGTTTGGCCCGCCCACACGAGCTTGGAGTTTGTTAAACGTCCACTCTTTATACGGCGGATCGCTTGACCCAATATATCCGGTACGCATCTTATCACATCTGACAACGGCAATCATCTTATCGTCATCGGTAAAGCTTAAAGTAGTTTCATTCCCGTCGATAACATCAAGAGTTGTAATGTATGTGTAATGAACGCCGTCATCGCTCATTAAAAGCTGAACTGACTTTTCTTTAGAAGGCTGATACGCTGTTGCATAGGCAATTCCATTATGCCATGTCGCTTTCCAGAGCCAGTCTTTATCGCTTTTAATTTTATTATCGATAAATATCTTTTGCGGTGCAGAAAAGTTCTTTCCGGTCGTGTCCGAAAAACTGACTTGCGGTTCCATACCGGTCAGTTTGCCGCCAGTATAAATGGAACCGCCGATATTCAGCATTATACGATTATCCGGGGTTACAGACAATTGCGGATCTCTAAGATCAAATCCTCTTTCTAAGATATGCGCAACAGAATACCAATTCTGCCCGTCGTCCGAAGCAATCACTCTAATGGCGCCGTTAATATCAGAGACATGGCCGGAACTTTCGCGGAAAGCGCAATATAATTTCCCTTTATAAGCAACCAAGCTTGTAAAGGCGTTATGCTCAGCTCTATCCCAGATCCTTTCCACTGAAATGATCAGGTCATGCTCCGGCGTGTTCTGTGAGAATAAGTGGAGAGGCGAGATAATAAGAATTAAAAACGCAACGATCGTTACTTTTTTTACAACCATGATTAACGTCCTCCTTCCAGTAGCGTCCGATTGTCTGTAAAAATGTGCCAACCTAACCTATTAATAAAACAGATGATTGCCCTTACCCAACCGACTCGTCGAGAGAGCCGGCGCGACATCGAGTTCTGTCTACGCGCCATACAAGGGAAGCTCTACCATTGAGGCATCCGTGGGAAGGTATCTAACTTGACCTTTAAAGGCTTATAAAAATTCGCCACCCTCCGTCCCGAATTGTATGCAGGGCGAAGGTGAAAATCAGGTCACCTTTTCTCACTCTTTCCCGGATCCCAGATGGTGGCGGCGATATATCGTTCCTTACTCGTTTTGTCATTGTAATAATACACGGTAACAATTTTCCCATCGGCTCGTTGCACCGTTCTCGGGTAGCCGAGGTCC
>JAJRST010000534.1 GCA_024278645.1 bacterium
GCAAAGAACACGAGAGAAGCACAAAGAGCACAAAGGGGGAACTCTGCTAATGAAATCAACGCCTCGGTGAACTTTGTGATCCTCCGTGTCCTCTGTGTCCCAACTTAAAACCAAGGAACGCAAAGAACACGAGAGAAGCACAAAGAGCACAAAGGGGGAACTCTGCTAATGAAATCAACGCCTCGGTGAACTTTGTGATCCTCCGTGTCCTCTGTGTCCCAACTTAAAACCAAGGAACACAAAGAACACGAAAGAAGCACAAAGAACTCAAAGGGGGGAATCTCCACAAATGAAATTATCAGTTAATTTATCTTTCGTATGATCCCATCCTTCAAAAGCATGACATTAAAATTAAAAATAAAACCCAATCTTTTCTTATCCAATTTGAGATAAGTCAATAATTGCGCTTCGTGAATGGGCAGGACATGTTCCACGGCTTTTATTTCGAGAACAATGCTATTCTCAACAATGACATCCGCTCGATATGCCTTGTCAATTCGCAACGCTTTATAGTCGATTGATACATAAACTTCCTGCTCAAAAGCGAGTCCGTTTTTTTCTAACTCGTAGCAGAGACACTTTTGATAGGTTGATTCGAGCAAACCCGGACCAAGGTGACGATGCACTTCAATAGCAAGCCCGATAATTTTTTCGCTCAAAGCGTTTAACCTTTCCATCTCTCCCATTTTTGCCCCCGTATTTTTGTTTTTCAAAAACTCGCTGAAATCTTTGGTCCGATAACTCCTCGGAGACCTTTGTGCCCCCCTGTGTTCTCCGTGTCCCAAATTCAGCCAGCTAATTACGACACCTTTCTCACTGACTCAAATCACGATAATACAGCTCCTTCGCCTCGATGGTCATGCCCTCGTTGTGACCCTGGATAGCGAAATGGCCCTTGGTGTATTCCGAGTCGCGGTAATCGGTCATGAGCTGATCGTTGACCCAGATCTGAATGTGATCGCCGACCGCTTTGATGCGCATGGAGAACCACTCGTTGTCTTTAGTGATCAGTTCCTTGGCCGGGCCGGTCGGTTCGCCGGGCTTCCACAGCCAGCCGGTAAAGGCATCGCCGCTGTTGGAAATTTGCGCCTCGTAGCCGCGCGGAAAGCCGTCCGGATTGTCTTGCGGCGGATTGCAGCGAAAATAAAAGCCGCTGTTGCCGCCCTCGCTCACCTTGAACATACCCTTGACCTCGAGGTCGCTCAGAACCGGATCAGCGTAAATGTGCCCCATGCCGTCGACGCCGGTGAGCACGCCGTCCACAACCTCCCACTTGGCCTTGCCGCGCACGAACCAGCCGTCGAGGTTCTCGCCGTTGAACAGCGAAATCCACTCGCCCCCCGTCTCCGTCGTCGCCTCGGGTTTTTCTTTTTGAGACTCGCAGGCCAACAACAACGTCATTAACGCCAGACTCAAGAACATTGTTTTTTTCATCTCTTTTCCTTTCCTGTTTTTAATCTGTTGATCATAAAGGAACGCCTCAAAGACTCCAAGCCTCGAAGAAACTATAAGATAACAATATTTTATCTTTTTATTGGTTTCTCAAATACAACTTTTTCACACCATGTATCACACTTTGAGTCTTCGTGCCTTGGAGGCAAATGAATTTACAAGATAGGCCGATGATTCTACTGATATTCATAGGCTGCTGAAATGTCACGACACAATTCATAAAAACCGATCACCTTTTGATCCGGCGTGGCCGGATCGATATCCGCGGCGACAATGTCGCACGGCCCAGAATGCTCCGCGATGACCTCGATATCCTTTTTTATCACTGCCAGCGGCTTGTTGGCCACATCCATGGGCGTGACCATGATGGCGCGCCGGGCGTTCGGGAACAGGCGACGCGCTTTTTCAAGGTCGGAATCCATGCCCATATCGATATAACCGAGGTTTGGAATCGTCGCATAAGAATCCAGGTAAGGGTCGGCGTTCCAGGCGCAATTGTGCACGCCGATGCAGGAAAATGCCTCGGCGAACCGCTGATCGAATGGCAATAAAAAATCGTGATACAGTTCCGACGACAGCATATTGACCAGGCAGTTGCTGACCGTAAAAAAGCGTACATCGACGCCGGATTGCCGCTGTCGTTCATGCAGCCGTTTGGCGGCGTCGTGCATGGTGGAAAAGACGCATTCAAAAAGATGCCTGGCGCGTTCCGGCGCCATGATCAAATCCATGAACAACTGCTGGCCGCGAAGACGCTGCGCATTGTTGAGCACGCCCTGCCAGTTGATATAGCCCTCGACGCGCCCCTGGTCCTGCTCGATCCATTCAAGCTGCCGCAACAGGGCCTGGAAAAATTCGTTGTCATCCAGGTTCGGGGGCTGCAGCGCATCGACCTGCTCGTCGTCCAGGAACTGATGTTCGCTGGTCGGCCAGCCCCGGTTGTCGTAACGAATGTCGACGCCATAGATGGCCGAGATTGTATTGGCGCCAAAGGTTCCGGTGAGCAGGTCGAGGCCGTCGTCCGCGCCATTGTCGCCGACCGGAATGCCGGGGAACCTTTTGGCCAGCATCTCCTTCATGGCCAGGATTGTCGACTTGCGGTAAGCGGGATCGGTGTGCCAGCGCTCGCCAAAATCGACGTCCAGCGCCTTGGCGTACCAGGCGGGCGTAAAGCCGATCTCGACGCGCAAAAACGGTTCATCGCCCGTCGCCGGACGACGCGTCGCCGGCGCCGA
>JAJRST010000054.1 GCA_024278645.1 bacterium
CCCAGCGCAACGTTCATCAAACGCGCCAAGGCCGCGGGGGTGAAATTCACATTCGGGACAAACAACAGCGGCGCCGACGACCTGGGACGCATGCAGTACTGCATTGACATGATCAAAGAGTGCGGTTTGACGCCGAAGGACGTATGGCAGCCGGAAAATTAACAAGACCCTTTCTATAAGAACAACCCTAATCTCGAAAAAGTAAAACTTGACTAAAAAATGGGAAAAGAGCCGGTAAGAGACTAGTTTAAAAATTTACCTCGAGAGGAAAAGAAAATTATTGGCGAGGATATCAAAACGGTTCAGTTTGGCAGGCCTTTAGGGATGCCTCTCGTTCGAAAAATCGAATCTGATGTGTGGGAAATTCGCAGTCATTTAAAAAATCGGATTGCACGAGTTTTATTTACAGTTGTCGAAGACAATATGGTTCTACTTCACGGTTTTATTAAAAAATCTCAAAAGACACCCAAAGAAGATATTCTTCTCTCAAAAAAGAGAGCAAAAGTCAGGAGTCAACAATTATGAATAGTGATTTCATAGGAAGCAATTTTGACGATTTTCTTGAAGAAGAAGACTTGCTTGCTGAAGCGGAGGCTGCTGCGATAAAGAGGGTAATAGCCTTCCAAATCCATGAATTAATGAAAGCACATAATCTGTCAAAGTCGGCAATGGCAAAACGAATGAAAACCAGCCGATCTTCCATTGACAGATTACTCGATCCCCAAAATGAATCGGTGACGCTTCAGACTCTGGAGCGCGCCGCTTTGGCTTTGGGGAAAAGGCTGGAAATTAATTTTCTCTGACAGAACGACAATCCTTAGAAGATGGCTCACTCGTCCTTTTCAAAGCGCTCCAGCGTAAAACCGCTGGGGGTGACATAGATCTGAAAAGTGTCGCCAAAATAGGGGTAGGTTGAAACAAAGTTTTGGTGCGCCGACTTTATAAAAGGAATTTTCACCGCAATATCGTAAAGCGTCATCCAGAACTCGCTTTCCTCGTCCTCGACGAGGTAGTAGGCGGTGATGTCCCGAGTCATTTCATCCTCGGCATGGATGTAACCACCCTGAACGCGGGTGAGGCGGTACATGCTGCGCAAGCCGAGAAGATTCATGTAGCTTTGCCACTCCAGGATGTCTCCGCCGACGCTCCACTTTTCTCCTTTTAAAATGAAGGATTGCTCCTCCTGCGGTTCTCCTTTCACGATCGGCGTTAAAATAAGCTCAAAGGCGTCCGGTCCATATCCAAAAGCCGGACGACATTCCACGGTGGCGACAAGTTCATGAGCGGTGAAAGAAATGTAAATGCGATTCAGCGCCAGCAGCAAAAACACGATGATGAGAACAAGCAGAATAACAAGGCCGCCCAAAAAACCGATGCCATGACGTCGGCTTACCTTGCCTTTTTTTGCCGCCTCTTTTGTTTTGCTCAACACCAATGAAAGCAGCCACGAAATGGCAAAGACGACGATGAACAGAGCCAGATAAATGAAAACCTCGTCGGCGTTGGCCAGTTTTTCCAGCATAACCGAACCCTCTCGTCTGCATCTGCCTAATAAGCATAAAACCTGGATTTATCATAAGCAATGGCCCCGAAGACGCCAAGGGCGCCCTCGATGTGCAATATCGGATCGCGATTGGAGCGGCTGCGAACATGGTCGAAATAATTTCGATCCAGCGAAGCCACCTTTAAATTATAGCGTCCGGGATGGGCAAAGATGAATGGAAACAACTGGATATGCGTCGAGTCCGAAAAATTGGAGTATTTAAAGTTGCGAAACTCGTCGTCCACGGCTATTTCATATCGATGCGCAAACTCGGCCCGTTCCCAAAAAACATCCAGCGCCTTGAAGGCGGGCACGGATTCGTTGGTCACCGGCGACAGAATGCGCGGCGCCGCCGGCATGATGCAATCCGCCGTCACTTTTCGTCCATCCGGCATGTCGATTCTTAAATAATAGGTTTCGCCGGGGACAAGTTTCAGTTTGTTCTCCTTGTCCGAATAGTTACCGTTGAACAAATGCACAAACCGCACTTTTTGATCCCCGGAGCTGACCCACACCTGGGCATCTTCCACGCCGCGAAACTCGGGGAAATAATCGGTCACCTTGTATGTTTGTTCGATGCGAATTGTCTTTTGCTGGCGGTTTAATATCAGCAAACCGAAAACATTGATCTCCGGTTCGTAATCAAAATCGGGCACGGTGGGATTGTCGTTGCAGGCGAACAGCAACGCCAAAAGCAGTAAAAACAATATTATCTTGCAGCGCCGTTTCATACAAACAACCTAAAATTCAAATTCAATACCCAGCGTCGGCAGCAACGGAAACATGGGTACGGTGACGGATTTCGACGGATTGGATTCATGATCCCAAAAGAACAAAAGTACGTTTTCACGATTGTAAACATTAACAATCTGCAAATAGGGATAATTCACCAAACCGAAAAGTTTCGCCTTTTTGCGAATGCTCATATCCATGCGATGGTAAGAGGGGTAGCGAACGGAGTTTTTCTCTCCCAAGCGATTGTAAATATCGTAATTGACTTCGCTGTAATGAAAATCCCATGTATAGTGGGCATACTTGCCCAACACCGGCGTGTATGGCGTGCCGGAGCCCAAAGTAAAAATAAAGCCAAAATGCCATCCCTTGCCAAGATTATAATTCAAGACGACATTGAGATTATGACGCCGGTCATGTTTGGGATAATAGGAGACATTATTGATATTTCTTTTTGTCAGCGCATAAGAGTAGCCCAGCCAGCCGGACAAGCGTCCGACGGATTTTTTCAGCAACACCTCAAAGCCGGTTGCATAGCCATTGCCGACGAAATAATCGTCGTTCGGATCGGCAAAATCGCCATTCTCGTTAAGCTCCAACAGATTATTCATGGTTTTATAATAGA
>JAJRST010000535.1 GCA_024278645.1 bacterium
CGCAGCCTGTTGGACTATTCGAAAAGAATGCCGTTCCGGCCGCGCGCAACGGATATTGCTCGGCTTGTCGATCAGTGTCTATATTTAATAGGCCATCGATTTCGCGCCGGGAAAATAAATATCGTGAAAAACTATGATTCTCATTTACCGAAACTGCACATTGATCCGGGGCAGATAGAGCAGGTTGTCATCAATATTCTGAATAACGCCGTCGACGCGATGAGTGGTCCGGGGGAGATTCGCATCCGTATCACCTCGAAAAGTAAAAACGGAGAGCCCGGCGTCGAGATCAGCATTTCCGATACTGGCCACGGGATCAGTCAAGGCAACATGGCGCTGATATTTCAGCCCTTTTTCACGACGAAGCAGGGCGTAAAGGGCACCGGCCTCGGCCTGTCAATTTCAAAGGCGATCGTTCAGAGGCACCGGGGCGGCATCGAGGTGAAAAGCACGCCCGGAAAAGGCGCCGAATTTATTGTGTTTTTACCAAGCGACATGCAAAAGGGATGATGATGAGCGAACTCTTTCAACGTATTCTTATTGTCGACGACGAAGTTGAAATGCTGAACGGCTGCAGCAAACTTTTGCGTTCCTGGGGCTATACGCCGACGCCAACGACAGACGGTGCCCAGGCCATTCGGTTGGTGCAACAGGAAGAATTTGATCTGGTATTGTGCGATTTGTACATGCCGGAAATTGACGGCATGCAAGTCCTTGCGGAAATTAAAAAGCATTCTCCAAACACGCCGGTTATCATTTTATCCGCCTACGGCACCATCGATCGCGCCGTAGCGGCGATGAAGGCCGGGGCTATGGATTTTATCGAAAAGCCCTTTGAAGCCGAGCATTTGAAAATTCTTGTCGAAAAAGGGATACGTCAGAATAATCTCCATAAAGAACGTCAGAACCTTATAAATCAGCTCGACGGTCGCTACAGCTTTGACAACATTATCGGTAAAAGCGCGGCGATGCGTCGAATTTTTGACATGGTGGAGAGCATTTCATCTACCGATGCCAATATTCTTATCACAGGGGAAAGCGGCACCGGCAAGGAATTGATTGCCCGCAGCATCCATGCGCGCAGCCTTCGTAAAACAAAGCCGTTTGTGCCGGTCAATTGCAGCGCTTTCCCGGAAAACCTGTTCGAGGCCGAACTGTTCGGCTATGAAAAGGGGGCGTTCACCGGCGCCAGCCGCCGCAAGCCCGGATTGCTCGAGTATGCCAGCGGCGGCACCTTTTTTCTCGATGAAGTGTGCGAGATGCCGCTTTCGCTTCAAGCAAAGTTGTTGCGCGTGCTGCAGGACCAACAGCTTCGACACATTGGCGGCCATGAGCTGATCCAGGTCAATGTGCGGCTTATCTCCGCATCGAATCGCGATGTTGAAAAGTCCCGCGCCGAGGGCCGTCTGCGCGATGATTTTTATTTTCGTTTGAATGTCATTAATATTCATTTGCCGCCGCTTCGCGAGCGCCATGAAGACATCCGACTGTTGGCGGAGCACTTTCTGCAAGAGGCGCTAAAGACCTCGACAAAGGAAATTGCCGGCTTTGAGGAAGAATTTCTGCTGCAGCTGGAGCATTATGACTGGCCGGGAAATGTCCGCGAATTGGAAAATACGATCGCACGAGCTTTTACCCTGGCCAAGGGCGACATGATCACCACGGCGGAGTTGCCGCCGATGATCCGCCTGCAAAGCTCTACGCCCTCATTTTTAAATCTCGGCTTGCTGGAGGCAAAGCAGCACATGGTGGAGCGTTTCGAGCGGGACTATTTGCTCGAAAAACTGAAAAAGCACCGCGGCAATGTTACCAAAATCGCCGAGGAGGCGGGGACTACGCGAAGAAATTTGCATCGCTTGTTGCTGAAATACAAACTCGATGCGAACAATTGGCGTCCGCAGCAAAAGAGCGATTAGATTTAAAAGTGAGACATTGATTTCTCACATTGCTCATCGTGTCTCTATCCGTTCAAGTCTATTAATATCAGCGGTATATGCTATTTTGCCGATAATGAGTGAGAACTATTTGTCTCACTTTGTGAGCATCTGCTTTAAATTCCACTTTATCAATTTTGCCAACCTTTCTATTCTCCTGTAATATCAATCACTTACGGCTTGCAAGTGGCCGAGATATTTCGCCGTTTTAACCAACTATGGAACAGTGGTTGCGTAGACGTCCGGGAACGAGCTGGATATGCGATATCATGCGATCATTAAATGGGCTGATTTTCAGCCAGGATACAGAGACAGCGCTATTTTTTCGGCAAATCTGCCAGGCTCTTCACGTCAATCTCGACTGCAATCAAGATATAAAGGAATTCCTGTTGAGGGTTATGGAAAAAGATTTTCGTTTTTTCATCTTTGATTGCGGCGGAATGAGCGCCGAAGGCCTTGGTTGGGTCAAGCTTGTTCGTCACATGCGTCCGAAAATTCCGTTGATTATTTTATGCAACGATGTTGACCGGGAAATCGGCGGACGCTTGCTTGAGGAAGGCATCTTTTACCTGGCAATTCGTCCGTTTCAGCGCAATGTTTTTACGCAGGTTTTAAGGTCTGCGCTGAATCTGGAGAAATAATAGATCAATCATCTTATATGGAGGATCAAGGAATGCAACAACGGTACAAACATTTGTTGTTGGCTTGTCTGAGCGTGTTGCTTTTGCTGGCACAGACTGGGCTGGCAGCGGACTATGTCGGCTCGGATGCATGCAAGACTTGTCATTCGGAAAAGTACAACTCGTGGATAGAGTCAGGCCATCCGTACAAATTTTCAATCATTGAAAACAATGAGGCGCCGACCTATCCTGATTTTGTCGTCAA
>JAJRST010000536.1 GCA_024278645.1 bacterium
CCGCGCATCTGGCGATCGAATACAAACTTGATCCCGGCATTCTCAAAGATAAATTGTTCGCCGTTTGCGGAGAAAGCAATCTTGTCTTTATTTCCTTTACATGAAAACAAAAACACGGCCGACAGCAATATAAGCGTGTATAAAAAACTGTTTTTATAAAAGTTGCTCATAAATGAATCATCCAATAAATGTGCTTCGTTCCTGAAATCGAGTTCTCGTTTCCTTGCCTTCCGGCGTCCTTTAAGGTGCGACCCTGCGGTACCAGGGCAGCCTGTCGATGGGAGCATCTATTTGAATCTCGGTCGGGCCGTTCACGATGCTGCCGTCATCGCCTTTCCACCTGCCCGGCGGAAAGTGAACAATGCGCGCGGTCTTGCCTTTTTCCACCACCGGGGCCACGAGAATGCGGTCGCCCAGCAGGAACTGGTCCTCGACTTTCCAATAACCCTGGCGCGGATACATGTACTCCATGCTGCGAACGATCGGCTCTCCTGTTTCGGCGGACGCCCGGGCGATCTCCAGAATCTCCTCTCCCAGCTCGGCGTGCAGGTTGGCCATTTTCCGACAAATCTCGAGGTTCGCCGGGTTCAGAATGCGCCACGGGGCGACCGAGAACTGCATCATGGGCATGAGCGCATGCGTCTGCGCCGAGCGCACAACGAGTTCTTCGTCCAGGATGGCCGAATCCGTGAAAGAATTCACTTCACCGCCGCCGATCATGTCCGGGCAGGTAAAGGCGTAGCCGATCAGACCCTGCGCCAGAATATCCGGGATCAGCGCCTGCAGATGTTCCCAGGTGTGCTCCTTGTCGCGCAGTCTCTGCGCCAACGGCTGGCCGGCCATCTTCCAGCATGCGCGGTATTCGTTCAGCGGAAAACTCAAGCCGATGGCGGCGTGTCTTTCGGTGTGCTCGTTCGGCAACACGTCCCTGAACGAATAGACATCCTTGTAGAATTCAGGATCGCCCGCATCCAGCTTGAAACCGTCCACGCCGTACTCTTTTTGCAATCGTTGGAGCTGGTCGATGTACCATTTTTCGCCGTCGGGATTGGTCAGGTCGATAACGGCGCTGGCCCCGTTCCACCAACGAACGATGGCCGGCGTGGTCTTTTCGGCGTCCTCAAAGACCAGCAATCGCTTCGAGGCCAGCTCGCGGTACACCTCGGAGTCTGGACTGATAAAGGGACAGACCCAAAGCATGACCTTGAATCCCATCGCATGAAGTTTGTCGACCATGGCCTTTGGATTTTCAAAGCGCTCGGCGGCAAAGTCCCAGGTGCCATAGTCGATCTGCCAGTTGTCGTCGATCATCAAAACGCCCGGCGGAAAGCCATTGTCCAAAATCGATCGGGCATATTTCAGAATATCTTTTTCATTTTGATTGTATTGCAGTTCGATCCAGGTATTGTACTGAGGCCGAGTGAACAACAACGGATCGGGCATGCGGCCGGACGGCGGAAAATAGCGGCGGCTGACGAACAGAAAGGCCTCCCTCAGGCTGACGCCCGACCGACCATGTTCGATTTGGCCAAGGGATGAGGCCGCCCTTACACGACCGTCCGTGAACTCGATGGTCATCGGGTATTCGCACCAGATATAACGGCCGGCGCTGGAAATCAGCAGCGGCTGCGCCTGGTTTCCCTTGACATCCGCAAACTGGTTGTGGAAGAATTCCTGCGCCCCATACGGCATCAATACACCATCGACGACGGAGCCGCCCCACCAGCGCTCGTCCTGAAGCAGTTTCAACTCGAGATCGGAGCCCTGTTCCGCGGACCGGGCATACATGGCCGTTGCCAGCAAGATAAATATCCGGAATGATATGAACGCGAGACTATTTTTCATGGAACCTCGAAATAATTTTACCTGAATTAAAAACCCTCGACCGTCCAGAGAAAAGATGATCTCGTATGGTTATGGTTTTCGGCCAAGTACAATGTTCCCCGGCGGTCGACCGCGATGTCGTGGATGCGAGCGGGGACATTCCCATCCTCGTCTTCAATTCTGTGTAGTATGGCGACCTCATTATCATTGGGATGCCATTTGAACAACTGTGTATCGCCTTTCAGGCCGCCGCCGTAGAGAACGCCTTTGTGGTCAATGGTCAGGGCCGGCAATCTGCCGGCGGGCATTACGTTGGCGATCTTTTCAACTTTTGGCGCGAGCGTATCGATGCGGCAGAGGACGCCCGCCGTCGTCACCGCATAGATGTAGCGCTGCCCGTCGAAAACCATGGCGTCGCAAAAACCCAGGTCCTCCTTATGACGGGTCTGGTCGCGATGAAAGGCTATCTCCCTTTCCTGTGGCGGATCGGGACCGAGCTGCTCACGACAAGACTTTCTCGACAGGCCGAACTCGAACCAATCAAAGCGGTCATCATCCGGATGATAGCGAAACAGGCGCACCGGCGTTTCGCCGGGCGCTTCATCAAAAGCCCGCGTTTCCGCGTATGTGCCCCACAGGCAGCCTTGTGCATCGACGACGCCATTGCGCGGCGGCACAAAGCACGTCGCGTTGGTAATGTAGGCCAGGTTGCGAACCGCTTGCTCCGCATATCGTAGCACATCACGAATTCCGCCGGATAGGTGAAGCAATAGATTTTACCGCGGCTGAAATCGGCGGCAATGGACTGGATGTACAGATGCGGAAAAGGGATGCACAACAGCGTGTAGACGTTCTCTTTTGGGGAGTAGCGCATCAACTTTCCACCGGGAGCCTCGTGCTGCTGATCGATATCGTGCAGCAGCGACGTGCCGAAATAAAAGCTGCCGTCGTTCGGGTCCCTTGGCAGACACCTGTGTATTTTGGAATCGAACTCGTCCGTCCATCGCTGCGCATCCAGG
>JAJRST010000537.1 GCA_024278645.1 bacterium
AAATATATTTAAACTCTCATTCACGTAAAGGAGGTCGCTCATGGCGGATTTTAAAACCATTTCTATGTTGCGCCAAAAAGCACAAAAAGATATTTTGAAAAAGGCCAATGTCGTAGGGGTTGGCGTTGGCTTTAAAGAGGTTGGCGGCAAAAAGACGGACGAACTGGCCTTAAAAGTATTGGTGCGAGAAAAAGCGCCGATCTCGGCATTGTCTTCAAAGGATTTGATTCCAAAAGAAATGGACGGCATTCGCACGGATGTGTTGGCTGTAGGACATATTTACGCCTTTCAAAATCACAAAGGACGGCATCGGCCGGCCATGCCCGGCATCAGCATTGGGCATTATGCCATAACCGCCGGGACTTTTGGCGCTGTCGTGCGCGACGCAACCACGAATGAGCGGTTGATTCTGTCCAACAACCATGTCCTGGCCAACAGCAACAATGCGAGAATAGGAGATTCGATCATTCAACCCGGCAGCGCCGACGGCGGCCGCTCGCCGCAGGATCGCATCGCCGACCTGGAGCGTTTTGTCGCCATCAAGTTCAAAGGTGGCGGCGGAGGCGGAGGCGATGACGACGGCTCCGATTGTCCCGTCGCCCGCTTTTTCTCGTCGCTTCTCAATGTCCTCGCCTCCATCACCGGTTCCAAGACAAGAGTCAAACCGGTGAAGATCGAGACCGAAGCCGTAAACATCGTTGATGCGGCTGTCGCCAAGCCTGTAAACGAGGATATTATTTCAGATGAGACCATGGAGCTTGGCGTGGTAAACGGCGTCGCCGAGGCGACCATCGGCATGAAGGTGCGCAAGAGCGGTCGAACAACCGGCCTCACCGATGGAGAAATCAATTCCCTGGACACCACCGTCGAGGTCGGCTACGGATCACAAGTGGCCGTTTATGAACATCAAATACTGACCGGCGACATGTCCGATCCCGGCGATTCCGGTTCGCTTATCGTGGATGGGAATAACCGCGCCGTGGGCTTGCTCTTTGCCGGCTCGACGACGGTGACCGTGATCAACCCGATCGACGCCGTGCTCTCGGCCTTGAACATCACAATTTAAGCGCAACAGTATGCCGTTTTATGATATTATCACCCTTCTCGGCTTTGGCTTTGGCGCCGCCCTGGCCATAATGCTGTTTAGTCTGTCATTGCAAAGGATGCCAAAGCGTTCGATTGACGTCGCTTTTGGCATTCTTTTCATGGCTTTTATTCTCTGGTTCGGCGGCAATTTTCTCGGCATCCTCATCGATGTTTTATTCGGCTCTTTTGCCGACTCGGGCATCAAGGTGGTGCTGGTTCTCGCTTATGTCGGTCTGGCCGTCACCCCGTCGGCGTTGTTGCACATCCAGATGGCCAGTTTGCTCAACGCTCGCAGCGGCGAGGACCGGCTTGACGCCAAACAGCAGGCCGTCATCCTGCTTTTTTATACGCCGGTGTTCATTTTCATTGTTTCCAACGCCGCCGTCTTTCTCAGCCGTTCTCATTATCTGCCGGGGCGCAGCCAAATTATCAGCACGCCCTTTGTGTTGTGGATGATTCTTGCCATCACCGCGTCGGTCACTTTTTCCGAAAAATTGGTGAAAACGCTAAAGTACGACGCCGACCGCCGCTTTTATCGCGACATCAGCTATGTGCTCGCGGCCATCGGTCTCGGCGTTATTCTCGTTTATATTTTTTCCTTCAACACGCTGCCGTTTGTCGGCCCCTATTTCGATCTCGCTTTGCAGCTTTCACCGGCGGTGCCCATGGCCGTCTTTTTGTACTATGTCTATCGTTACAATTTTTACCGCCTCGTGGTCAAGCCAAGCCTCATTTATTCGATTATTTACGGCTCGGTCATGGCCATTTATTTGCTTGGCATCCGGCGATTGGGAGAATACCTCGGACAATTCCCGGAAGTGAACGCCGAAATTGTCGAGGGTCTTTTGCTGATCGCCCTGGTGTTCGCCTTTCAACCTTTTCGGACGGCGCTGCAAACGCGGCTGGACAAGATATTTTTTAAGGATCGTTATTATTACCAGCAGTTCCTGCGCGAGATGTCGGACAGCATCAGCGGCATCGTCGACCTGGAGCAGCTCTTGCAAACCATTCGCAACGCCCTGGTCTCGACGCTCAAGGTCAAGGAGTGTACGATTCTCATTTTTCAGGAGGAAGACGACGAGGTCCATGTCATCAAAATAACCGGCGACGCCGGGTTCGACGATATTTCGCTGCTCATCAACGCGCTCAAGGCGACGCAACATTTTCGCCTGCGCCGGCAATCGCGCGATCATCGCATTCTGTCAGCGTTGCGGCATTCGCCCTACTCGCTGGTCGCCCCGGTCTATTTTCAGCAGGAGATGCGCGGCTTGATCTGCATGTCCGACAAGGTTAATGGCAATCCCTTTTCCGACGACGAGCTGGACGTGTTGCAGACTTTTGCCAATCAGATCGGCCTGGCCATTGAAAACGCCCGCCTTGTGCAGGAACGCCTGCAATTGATCGAACGCGTCTACCAGGCGGAAAAAGTCAATTCTCTCGGCCAACTGGCGACGACCATGTCGCACGAAATAAAAAACCCGTTGTCATCCATTAAAACCATCGTGCAGGTGCTGCATGAAAAAGCGACCGGCGAGGAAAAGCAGGACCTGCAACTGGTGGTGCAGGAGATTGACCGCCTCAATTCCATTCTGGAAAA
>JAJRST010000055.1 GCA_024278645.1 bacterium
CCCGGGGCCACGGTGGAGTACACCCGCTCGCATGTGGCCGTCAACAACCGCAAATGCAACCTCGTCGACCTTCCGGGCATTTACTCGCTCACCGCCATCGACAAGGCCGCCGAGGAATCCAAAAAGTATCTGCTCAGCGAGCGCATCGATGTGATCATCAACGTCGTCGACGCATCGATCCTGGGGCGCAGCCTGGAGCTCACCCTGCAACTGCTGGAAATCGACATCCCGATGATTCTCTGCCTCAACATGATGGACGAGGCGGAACGCAAGGGCGTCAATATCGACGTCGCCAAACTGTCGAAACTGCTCGGCATCCCTGTCGTTCCGACCATCGGCTCCAAAGGCCAGGGCCTGGACGCGTTGTTTCGCGCCGCTTTTAGCGTCATCCCTCGCACAAAGGCGCCGGAATCCTTGCGCCTGAGCAAACATGTCGAAGAGAAAATTGCCGCCCTTGAACAGCATATCCATACAAAAGATGTCTGCCAAAGGAATCTGAACAAACGTCTTGTCGCCATCAAGCTTTTGGAAGAGGACCCATTGTTTGAAAGCGAGTTTTGCAGGATCGACGCCGATCTTGAAAGTATACTCGAGACCATTAAAAGCGACTTGACAAAAGAGCACGGCGCCCCCCCGGATGCCGTTATTTCGGCGGAACGGCACAACCTGGCCATGCGCCTGTTCGAACAGGTTGCGGTCATCAAACGTCCCCTGTACAAGTGGACGGACAAGATCGACAACGTCTTCATGCACCCGGTGTTGGGCTACGTGTTCATGCTGCTTGTGCTGTATCTTTTTTTCAACATCATTTTCAAACTCGGCGCCTGGCTGGAGACCCCCTTGCTCAACGTTCTCGAATCCGGCCTGGCGGCCCTGACCCGCGGACTGGATCACAGCGGTTTTATATATCATATCGTTTATTCGGCGTTTCAGGGCATTTCCGGCGGCATCGCCATTGTCTTGCCCTACCTGGTTCCGTTTCTCATTGGCCTGGCGCTCATCGAGGATATCGGCTACCTGCCGCGAATCGCTGTTCTCATGGACAGTTTTATGCACAAGATCGGCTTGCACGGCACGGCGATGATTCCCGGGCTGCTCGGCTATGGTTGCAGCGTGCCGGCGATCATGGCAACGCGAATTCTTACCAGCCCGAGGGATCGCTTTATTGCCTCGGTGGTCGCGGTGCTCATCCCCTGCTCGGCGCGCATGGTCGTCATCCTGGGGCTGGTCGGCTATTATCTCGGCGGCAACGCCGCCCTGGGCATCTATTTGCTAAATGCCTTTGTGGTTTCCATGGTCGGTTTTATCCTCGCCCGCCTGATGCCGGAGGATGTCCCCGGCATGATCCTGGAGATGCCCTCCTATCACCTGCCGAAAACACAGGTCGTTCTGGCAAAGACCTGGCTGCGGCTGCGCGACTTTATCGTCATCGCTTGGCCGCTTTTAATTATCGGCAGCCTGGTGCTCGGTCTGGCCGAGTGGTATCACCTGGATCATTTCATCAACCGGCTCACGCGGCCGATCACTTTTATCCTCGACCTGCCGTCGCAGGTGGGCACAACGCTGATCTTTGGCGTCCTGCGCAAGGAGCTTTCCATGCTCATGCTGTTTCAGGCGCTCGGCACCCAGGACGTCATTTCGGTCATGACCCGCGGCCAGATATTGACATTCACGTTGTTTGTCGTTTTTTACATCCCCTGCCTGGCGACCCTGGGCGTCATGGGCAAGGAGATCGGCTGGAAGAAAACGCTGGCCGCCTCCGCCGTCACTTTTGTGCTGGCCATTGGCATCGCCATGCTTGGCAGAGTTGTGGGGTTTTTACTTTAAGCATCGACAGATTGCCGACGCGGCCGCTATGAGAGACGAACATTTACAGGACTTGCAAATAATCAATATTTCCGTTGTGAATCGCGTTTTATTTTCTTAAATTACTAAGATTTAATTGCAGTTATTATGTATTTAGGGCAAAGATTTGGGTCTGAAACGCCGCTGTTTGCGGCCAGAGTGAACGGTAATTCCCCTCGCGGTTCTTTTCATCTCTTACTTTTAAACAATCAGATTTTTGGGCTTTGCATCCTTGTCCGCTACTATGGAGTTCGTGATGTCTAATGATGAAGCGACAACAGTTGGGTTTGAGGAATTAGGACTGACAAAGCAGATTTTAAAAACGCTGGACGACCTGGGCTACGAAACGCCTTTCCCCATTCAAGCAAAAACAATCCCCTATCTTTTATCCGGCTCGGACGTTCTCGGCCAGGCGCAAACAGGGACCGGCAAAACAGCCGCCTTTGTATTGCCGTTTTTGTCGAGATTCGACATCAAGCGCTTGCAGACCCAGGCGTTGGTGCTGACGCCTACGCGTGAGCTGGCCATTCAGGTGGCCGAGTCGTTCAAGCGCTATGCCGCCCGGCTGCGCAACTTTCATGTGCTGCCGATTTACGGCGGTCAGGAGTACAGCGGCCAAATCCGTCGCCTGAAACGCGGCGTGCACGTCATCGTCGGCACGCCCGGACGTTTGATGGATCATATACGCCGCGGCACGCTGACGCTGAATTCTCTCGACTATCTGGTGCTGGATGAAGCGGATGAAATGCTGCGCATGGGATTCCAGGAGGACGTCGAATGGATTTTGCAACAGACGCCGGAAGATCGACAGACGGCCCTGTTTTCCGCCACCATGCCAAAGCAAATTCGACGCATTGCCCAGAAATATTTAAAGGAACCGCACGAAGTGATGATCAAGGCGCGCACGGCGACCGTCGAGGCGACGCGGCAACGCTATTGGATGGTCAGCGGCGTGCACAAGCTGGATGCACTGACTCGCATCCTGGAAGCGGAAACGTGGGAGTCGATCATCATCTTTGTACGCACTAAAAATGCGACGGCAGAGTTGGCCGACCGGCTTGAAGCGCGCGGCTATGCATCGGCGCCGTTAAACGGCGACATGCCGCAAAACAAACGCGAAAAAACCATCGACCGGCTGAAAAACGGCGATCTCAACATCCTGGTCGCCACGGACGTGGCGGCGCGCGGGTTGGATGTTGAGCGCATCAGTCACGTTATTAACTATGACGCGCCGTATGACGCGGAATCTTATGTCCATCGTATCGGCCGCACCGGGCGCGCCGGCCGCAGCGGCGAGGCCATTCTGTTCGTCGCGCCGCGCGAACGTAAAATGCTGACGGCCATCGAAAAGGCGACGCGACAAAAAATTGAACTGATGGAGCTGCCGTCGACCAAAACGATCAATACCGTTCGTATTGAACGTTTCAAAAAGCGCATAACCGAAACTTTGGCCGCCAATGACCTCACCTTTTACTACCAGCTTGTCGAGCAATACCACCAGGAGCTTAATATCCCGGAGGCCGACATTGCGGCGGCGTTGGCGAAAATGGTGCAGGGCGACGAACCGTTCCTGCTGACGCGTTCCGCGGAAAAACGCAACGCCAACACCGAGGAAAGAGTCAGAAAGCAAAAGAGAACGCCAAAGGGCAAGAGCACCGATTTCTCGGTTGAAGAAGGACTGGAGAGATACCGCATCGAAGTCGGGCATAAGCATAACGTGGAACCGCGCAACATCGTCGGCGCCATTGCCAACGAGGCCGGTCTGGACAGCCAGTATATCGGCCGGATCAGCATTTATGACGAATACAGCACCGTGGATTTGCCGTCCGGCATGCCGCACGAAATATACAAGTTGCTGAAAAAGGTGTGGGTGGCCGGACAGCCGCTGCGCATCTCGAAAACGACGCAGCCTACCGTCACGGATTTTAAAAGGACAAAGCCAAAGAGAAAAAGTCATTCACCGAAAAAGGCAAGAGCAACGGCGGCGCATTGACGCCCTTGTCTTACGCGCCAGGTGATGTGGGCCAGCGCCGGGCAAAGCCGACGCCTCACGAAAGACAAAGCAACGACACGGCCTTTGGGCGATGAATATTTTTTGTCCATAAGGCTTGCATTGCAAGGCAACGCTTTATATCTTGTAAAATAATCGTGCTCGGTTTTGAATTTTAAAGGCTTGGTTGATTATGACCCTTCTCATTACCACGCTTGCCACATTGATGGAAATCCTGGGCGTTATTTCCGCCCTGTCCGCGTTGTTGAATGCTCGCACGTCACAAGGCGCCGTCGCCTGGGTCATTTCATTGCTCACCTTTCCTCTTGTCGCCGTACCCGTCTACTGGATTTTTGGCCGCACAAAATTTCGCGGCTATGTCCAGGCCAGGCAGGCCGGAGATATGGAACTGGCTCACATTACTCAAAGCAATAAAATAATAAAGAAACACTGGCTGCACACGTCGAAAGACTGCCACTGCAGCCTGGA
>JAJRST010000538.1 GCA_024278645.1 bacterium
GATCCCGATCAAATAATCACGCCGATAGCCAACTGGCGCGGCGGTCTGGATTCACTGGCCCTGAGCAAGTTCATGCAGGCGCAAAAATTGACCGACGACGGCCTGGTTCTCGAAGTGGCCATGCCTTGGGACGTTCTGGGTACGGATGTCGGCCATGGCGCCCTTGTCGCGCTCGAAATCGACTATAACGACAGCGACACGCCCGGCCTCAATCGCGACACCAAAGTCAAGAGCTATGACCCGACAGACAACACATGGCAAAACCCAAGTCTGATGGGCCTGGCCAGGCTGGTCGGCAGCAGGATCGAATCCGACGTTGAAGACAATGTCGAAATCGTGACCACGTATGAATTGCGCCAGAATTACCCGAACCCGTTCAACCCGTCGACGCATATCGAGTTCGCCGTTCCGGTTGACGGTCAGGTAAAGCTGGTCATTTACGACGTACTGGGCCGCGAAGTCGTGACATTGCTGGATCAAAAGATGGAAGCTGGAAAGCATTCTCTCACCTTTGATGCTTCAAAGTACGCCTCCGGCGTTTACTTTTACAGCCTCCAGACTTCCGAACGCACGATAACCAAAAAGATGATGCTGCTCAAGTAAGCTCATCCTGGCAAAGTCAAAAGGCGGCCTTTTTTATAAAGGCCGCCTTTTTTATTATGCCGACAGCAAGCGAAACCATTTCACTTTATAGAATAAAATGCTATATTTCAGTTCAACGATGATGACTTTCCGAATCCGGAATTGATACATGAGACGGTTCTTTTCATATTTGAAAGACGGCCTGGGCATTGCGCTGATCTTTGTATTCATTTTGCTGTTTGTTAGATTCCTCGACAGAAACGGTCTCCGCGAGGCGCTCACAGATTGGATCGCTTCTCAAGAGAATTTTGCAATGTTTGTTTTTGTGATTGTCGGCGCCCTGCTCTACAGCACGGCCATGCCGGGCAATATTTTAGGGGCTATCGCTTATATTCTTTTCGGATTTGTTGATGGCTTTTTTCTGCTAAGTGTGGCCGGAATCTTATCTGCAATATTGACTTTTATCGTCGTTCGCGCCATCCTGTTTTCACCGTTTCAAAACTGGATCCATAAAAGGCCAAAATTATATCACCTCCAAATGGCGCTGCAAAATAAAGGCGCCCCGTTTTTGTGCCTCGTGCGCTTTTCTCCATTCAATGCAGCTTTTATCAACATCCTGTTTGCACTTTCAGCAATTCGATTCCGGGATTTTATGATCTCTTTATGCAGCATGATCCCACAATGGCTCCTTTACCTCTATTTTGGCTATAGCGCGGCAGAAGCAGTCGATTCCCAGGCAAGCGCTTTTTCATTGCCCAACCTTTTTCGCTTTGCCACGATTTTGATATTCATCGCCATCATTGTTTATGTGTCGCGTATTGTAAAGCATATTCTGAACGACTCGCAAAAGAAGATATCCGCCGCGGCGGGCGTCGATCAGATTTGATATCATCGAAAAGCCTTTGCTTGCGTTTTAATAAAAATCTTTTAATTTTAATAAAATTCAAGACTAACCTGCATTATTAATAATTTTTGCCGCCAAACGACTTGGCTCAAAGAAACAATAAGATAAAGGATTCGTCATGAAGAAAATCATCTCCATTCCCCTCCTGCTCTTAGCCGTAATGTCATCGGCACTGGCTTTTGAATTTCCAAATGAAGTCAAAATCGGCGGATTCGCCATTGGAACGCAACTGTGGAGTTTTCACAAATTCACATTTGCCGAGGGCGCCTTTAAAGCCAAGGACGCGGGGGCCGGCATCATCGAAGCGTTTCCCGGACAGCAAATCTGCCCCAAGGACAAAGCCAGGTTCGACCACAACGCCGATCCCGTTGTCTGGGCGCACGCGAAGAACATCATGGAACATGCCGGGGTGATGGTGGTCAACTATGGCGTCGTCGGCTGTAAGAGCGACGAGGAGATGGAACGGGTTTTCGCTTTTGCCAAGGTTATGGGCATCCCGGCCATCACCGTCGAACCTCGCGACCGTTCCCCCGAGGCGCTGGATAAAATTGAAGCGATGATTAAAAAGTACAATATCAAGGTCGGCATCCATAACCATCCGAAACGGGCGGATAATCCCGGCTACGTCTATTGGAGTCCCGACAGCGTTCTGGCCATGGTCAAGGGACGGGATCCCCGGTTCGGTCTGACCTGCGATACCGGCCACTGGCTGCGCTCCGGCGTCAAACCTCTCGAAGCGCTGAAAAAAGCCGAGGGGCGAATCATCAGCCTGCACCTCAAAGACCTGAACGAGTTTGGCGTACGCGATGCTCACGACGTTCCCTTTGGAACCGGCGTCGCCGATATTGGCGCAATTCTCAAGGAATTGAAACGGCAGAACTTCATGGGCAATATTTCAATCGAGTACGAAAGTAATTGGGAGAACAACGTCCCGGAAATAAAACAATGCATCGACTTTGTGCGCAAGGCCGGATCGCCATTCTGACAAGGGGCTAAAGCCCATTGTTCCTGCAATTCTGCTATTGCACTCCAATGATAATCCGATTGCTCATAATCACAAGAGACGGCAAAACCTATGGAAAATGTTAACGCATTCATTCAATCGCTTGTGGGCATTGTATGGGGTTGGCCCAAGCTGCTGCCGCTCATGGTGGTCATCCTGCTCGGCAGCGGCGTCATCATTACGCTGCGGCTTCGCTTCATCCAGCTTTTCAAAGTGGGACACGCCATCGACGTCATTCGCGGCAAATACGACAA
>JAJRST010000539.1 GCA_024278645.1 bacterium
CTGGAAGCTATGACCAGCCGGATCAACGCCGACATCCCCGGCGTCCTCGGCGTCTTTCCAACGTACGTGACCTTTGAAGACGAGTCTGAAGAATAAAAACAATCGCCTTGATGCCTTTAGTCATACAGACCTTCAGACTTTAGGACCTTTCGACTTTAAGACCTTCAGACCTTTTGACTTTAAGACCTTTTGACCTTTAGACGCTTACACTATGCTCCACGCACTATTAAATAAAACCGGAAACCCCGCCCCTCTCCGTCCCCCCGGCGCCGTCGTCGAGGATGAATTCGAAAAAACCTGCATTCGCTGCCGAAAATGCATGGAAGTTTGTCCTTACGACTCGATCAAAACAGCGCACGCGGAATGGGGGTTGAAAATGGGCGCGCCTTTGATCGTACCCCGGGAGATTCCCTGCTATCTGTGCATGAAATGCCCTCCCGTCTGTCCCACTGGCGCCTTGCAGCCTATCACGCAAAAAGAAGAGGCGAGGATGGGACTGGCGGTTATTGATACGGACGCCTGTTTCGCCTATAACGGCATTGTGTGCCGCGCCTGCTACTAGCGCTGCCCCATTTATCGCGAGGCCATCACCTTAAAGGATGAAATCTATCCGGTGGTGCACGAGGAAAAGTGCGTCGGTTGCGGCATCTGCGAAAACGTCTGTCCGACGGAGCTGGCGTCGATCATTGTAAAAAGCGGCCATTCGGAGGACGGCGAATGAACGCACTGGAGGGCTATATCTATCAACGCCTGCACAAGCTGCGACGCCTGACGCAGTTTGCGGCGCTTGTTTTTCTTTTCATGGTACCGGTTTTGAATAAAATCGGCGTGCATCACATCATCGGCGGCTTTTACAGCATTGACATCGGCAAGCTGGTCATCGTCGATCCCGCGCTTGTACTGCAAACCATTTTATTGACGCGGCATATTTTTATTCCACTCCTGTTGGCGGCTCTCATCCCCATCGTCATTGCCCTGGCGGCCGGCAAGGTGTTTTGCGGTTGGGTCTGCCCCTTTAACCTTTTTGCGGAAATGGCCGATAAATTGCGCCGACGCATCCGGCCTAAAACGGTCAAAGTGAGAAACAGCAACCCCAGGCCGCACGCGCATTGGCTGATCTTTGGCGTCATTCTCACAATGAGCGTCATCGTCGGCATCCCCCTCATCACGCTGCTCTCCATGCCCGGTCTCATCAGCGGCCAGATCGCGGATATGCTCTTTTTCGGCGCCCTGGGCCTGGAAACGCTTTTCATTCTTTTCATCCTTTTGCTGGAAGTTTTTGTCGCGCCGCGATTCTGGTGCAAAGTCGCCTGTCCCGTCGGCGCCGCGCTGTCGCTGTTTCGCTTTCGCAAAACCATGCGCATCCATTTCGACTCGACGAAATGCGTGTGCTCCGCGGATCATTTTTTGGAATGCCATGCCGCCTGCCCGCTGCAACTGGATCCACGCAGCCCGGGCATTTATCCCGCCTGTTACAATTGCGGCGAATGCGTTGACGCCTGCCAAAATAACGGCATGGCGCTGAATTTTAGGATTCGCAGCAAGAATTAAATGTACCGGCGGTCGCGGAAAGGACAGAGATAACAAAGGGACGTTAGTATAAAAGGTGGAACCAATCAGCCCCTAAACGCTACTTGCTAATAACGCTTGACATTATTAACGAATTGTGTAGTCATAAATTATGATACAATCATTCAGTCGACTATCATTAACAGGGCAAAAAAATCATGAACGATAAAAAATTAACTCCTGGGCATCACACAATATTGATTAGCCAAAGATATTGACATCCCTCATCGACGAATAACCGAATTTGTGTACGGCAAACGAAGAATAACAGTGGAAATGGCTCTTCGATTAGAATGAACTATTGCAATTTTCCACTAAAAGTTCGATATTGAATAGGTAAAAAAAGCAATGAAGATTAAATATGAAAACTCGAATATACGCAGATACTTCCGCCATTGGTGGTTACTTTGATGAAGAATTTCAAAAAGTGACAAAAAAGCTTTTTGAAGAATTCAAGTTAGGCATCAAAATTCTTGTTCTATCGGATTTAACACTGAAAGAACTCGAATTAGCTCCTGAATATGTAAGCGAAATAATTAATTTAATACCTGAAACAAATAAAGAATATATTTTTTTTGATAAAGAAGCCGAGTTTTTATCGTCGAAATATATTGAAGAAAAAGCTGTCTCGGGAAAATATTTGCTTGACGCACAACATATAGCTTTGGCTACTATAAACCATATTGATGTTTTGGTTAGCTGGAATTTTAAACATATCGTGAACCTGAGAAGAATTCAATTGTATAATTCAATAAACTTAAAATATGGTTATTCCTTAATTGAAATAAGAAGTCCAAGAGAAGTAATCGATGAAGAATAAAAGAGAAAAATCTTTTGATGCGGTAAAATTAATGCGAGAAATTCGGGATAGATTATCAAAAGAATATTTAGAGAATTCAGAGAAAGAAAAAAACGATTTAAAAATAATTCAGTCAAAATACCAGCTTGTATCAAAAGACAAAAAATTAGTTTAAACAGACTATTCGTAACCGTTGGCTGCGAAAGGAACGGCGGGTAAATACGCGTTTCCCCATTGCGCAAAGAATACATTTCATCTTGTCGCCGGGCAAGAACCTGGCGACAAGTTGTCTTACATATTTTACAAATTCAACCGCACAAACTTTACCTCGTACGGCTCAAGCGCAATATCTTTAATTTGAGATTCCATCGCCTCCTCCAGCACATTCACAACATCAACCGACCTGACGCCTTTGAAAGAGCGGGCGTCGAGGCGGGCGCTCTTGCCCTCGATTTCGCGCAGATGCAGCACCACGCCGTTCGCGTCATGCGACGGTCGGGCTTCGACCAGCAGGATGTTCGGCGGCATTTCCGGCAGCA
>JAJRST010000540.1 GCA_024278645.1 bacterium
GTTTTGCAGAGGATCAGGACAGCTTTTTAATGAGGATGACCTCGGTCCCCTCTTTCGTAAATTTAAATTGAACATCATCCATCAGCATTCTGACGATAAAAATGCCGCGTCCGCTTTCCTTGAACAGATTTTCCGGCTCCAGGGGATCGGCCACGGCATCGGGATCAAAGCCGCCGCCGTCGTCGCGAACTATCACTCGCATTTCCGATTTCGATTTCTGAAATTTAACGGTCACGGTTTTAGAGGGATCATTTTTATTGCCGTGGCGGATGGCGTTGTTCACCATTTCGGTTGTGGCGATGCCAAAGTTTTCAATATCGTCCTCCGAAAGCCCGACTTTGCGCCCGAATTTCTCCAGCTCCTCCTCAACCGCATGAATTTGCGAAGGCTTTGATTTCACAACCATTTCGAACGAGTATTTTGTCGCCAAAACCGGTCCTCTTTATAAACAATGAAAAGCGTCGGAAATTTAAACGTTTTTTACGCTTTGACTATTTCACGATCATCCTGTACAGAAAAATGACGCCGCCTCAAAACACCCATCTCACATTCACTTCTATATTATTGATAAAACTGTCCGCTTGATCGTTATATTCAACTTTGTAGCGCGTCGCATTAACGTGCACGCGAACCTTTGGTCCCGGCGCATAACGCAGCCGCAGCATTGGGCCGTGACTGATATATGTACCGGCTCTTTCCCTGCGTTGCGCACCGCGAATAATGTCCTTGTAACGCCACTCATCCCGGCTGTAGATGGTATATCCGGGTTGCAGAATGAAATACTCGCCGACGGTGTAACGCCAGGACAAGTGCGCCCACTGTGTGATGCGATCGACAATGACCTTTTCCGACCATTTATCCCAATAGAGCTGGCCGTTCTCCTCGAGCTGCAAACGATAATCCAGCAGCAGCGCCGTCCGCGAGGTCAACCGCCAAAACAAGCTGTCGGTCATGGCAAACTTGCGAAAGACAAAGCTGCGCGTCTGCACATCGGGGTCCTCGAAATCATAATCCACATAATTGGCCAATACTTCAAAAGACTGGTGCAGCCGAAAGCGTTCGACCGGTTGATACACGATAGTCGGACGCAGCATAAAAATGCGGTTCCAATTATTATCCGCACTGCGTTCGCCAAAGATATAAACCATGTGATACAGGTTTACGCCGGCGAGCAGTTCGAAGCGCAGCCAGGCGTCAAATGTATGCGACCATGTGGCTCGGGTGTTGATCCGCAATTCGTCGCGATCGTCAAAATTGGTCGTGTCCGGCGTATCATACTGGTATTTACTGACCGAGACGTAAGTGGAAAGAGAGTCGCGCGCCGAAACGGCGCTTTTGAGAAAAGTGGCCAGCATGAGCCGCGAGCTCGAGTTGTCCGGCGTCACAAAAGCCACTCGCGCTGAGAAAGGCCGGTCCGCATTGGAGACGTCGATATCATAACGCTGCTCCTGAATCCAGTAGGATAAATCGACCCGCCCGCGCAGCTTTTCTCGATTGATGCGCACGCCGAGGTCGTTTGCAAATCGCTGGTCGTTGCGTTTACGACGCCGCTGCACCGATGTTTCGCCATATTGCAGCACCTCCACATTCTTGAATTCCAACTGCGTCGCCAGGCTCAGGTTGACGCCGGCGCCGACGTCGTAAAACAGAACATTTTTGGCGCCTTTTACATTCTCGCGCTGGCTCTCCACATCTCCGACGATCGACACATAATTGTCACGGCGCTGGTTGCTAATAAAAATATTCAGCGAGTCCGCGGCGCCCTTGGAGAATTGACGAGAGACGTGATAAGTCGCCATAAGATTGGAATTGGTGCGCCGGTCGTAGCGGTCCTCGCCCAGTGCAAACAACAGATTATTGTCGTAACCGCCGAGGTTCATATTCACCGCATGGGCGTCGACGTAAAAGGTCAAGCCGCGATCGTTTTGATTATAGCGAGAATCCCATTTCGGCCCAAGCGACAGGGCGCCGCCGATGCGCGGATCGAGCGCATAGGCAACGCCGACCGTACCGGAATGACTGCGCACATCGTTGTTAAATCCGGACTGCTTGTCCAGAAAGACGATCGATTTGAGCTGCGCCGTGGCGCTCAACTTTGACGATATCAGATAAGACATTCTTACGCCCAGGTTCTGGTCGTCCTTCCAGCGGTCGCCTTCGGATGCAATACGCAACATGGAGGTTCTGAAATTTTCAAAAATGGCGAAACGAACATTATCCGTCACCTGCTGATCCAGGGAAGCGTGCGCCGTCCATAGATAGGTGTTAAACTCCTGTCGGAAGCCCAGGCCGATGCCGCTGCCGGCGCTCGCTTGTCGGCTGCTGTCATCCTGAGCATAGACGAAAGCGGTGTACAAGCACAGAGTCAGAGAGACATATTTTAACCGCTTGCTGATCAACAAAGTCTCAAAGGTTGAATTATTCGTCGCCCGGCAGCGTATCGACGGATGCGGATTTGGCGCTTTGCTCTTTCTTCTCGGCCGGAACAATGGAACCGCCGGAGATGACCAGTTTGAGAGCTTCCTCGGTCGTCAAATCCAGTTCAAAAACATCTTTTTTAGGAACAAAAAGCAAAAAGCCGGAAGTGGGGTTCGGCGTTGTCGGCACAAAAATACTGTAGCAGTCTTCCCGGTCATTTTAGGTCAAGGTTCGTTGAATAATGCCGCGAGTGTCCTGGGTGATAAAGCCGACGGAATAGGAGCCGGGGCGCGGATACTCGAACAGCACCGCTTTTTTAAAAGTCTCGCTGCGGTCCGAAAGAAAGGCATAGCCGATCTGCTGCAAGGTGCCGTAAATATGACCGACGATTGGGATTCGGCCGAGCACATATTCGCTCAGTTTCACAAAACGTCGACCAATAAAATTGCGCACGCCAAAACCGGCGATGAACAAAATTAAAATCAACGCCACCAGGCCAATGCCCGGGATCGGATGAACCGAAGTGTCCTTGCCTAAAAAATAATAAATAATATGGCTGGCTTGGGAATTAAGAAGGCCGTCCAGCCAAAAAAACAGGCGGACGACGACATAAATAGAGAGGACCAGGGGTACAACAAACAACAGTCCGGCGACAATATATCCACGGAGTCCTTTTATCAAACGCTTTTTCACTTTCAACACTCGCTAGATTACGCCGAATGGGTTGCATCGGCTTTGTGCATCCTCAGCGAAGCTGGATGATCACTTCATCCTTTTCCGCATAGCCGTTGCGAATGGCCTCTTGCTTTATTCTGTCAATATCGTTCCGCAAGGCATTCACTTCTTGCTGCAAAAATTGCAGCTTTTGCCTGGCCTGCATGACTTGCGCCTGCAACTGCCTGTTCTCGCGCACAAGCCGGTACTGCCGGATAAAGCCCGACTTTTCGAAAATAAAGGAGTACAGGATAAAACAGATGCCGATGAACAACCATAGTCTGGGCTGCAAGACAAAATTTCGGATGTCGATCCAGTCAATTCTTTTCATTTTCAGCCCTCAATTGCCGAAAAAGGCTTCAGGACCGAAAACGGTCCTAAAGCCGCAACGTTTATTTCACTTTTTTGTAACCGTAAATCGCCGTATCGCCCAGCTCTTCTTCGATGCGGATGAGCTGGTTGTACTTTGCTATACGATCCGAACGGCTCATGGATCCCGTTTTTATTTGGCCGCTGTTGACGGCGACGGCGACATCGGCGATGGTGGCATCTTCGGTCTCGCCCGACCGATGCGAGATCACCGTCGTATAGCCGGCGCGATGCGCCATCTCGACGCAGTTCAACGTCTCGGTGAGCGTGCCGATCTGGTTGAGTTTGATGAGAATGGAGTTGGCGCAGCCTTCCTTGATGCCGCGTTCCAGGTATTCCACATTGGTGACAAAGACATCGTCGCCGACCAGTTGAATTTTGTCGCCGAGCTTTTCCGTGCTGATTCGCCATCCCTCCCAGTCGTCCTCGGCCATGCCGTCCTCGATGGAATCGATGGGAAATTTTTCAACCAATTCGGCCAAATAGTCGGCCTGTTCCGCGGGCGTTCTCTTGGCGGCGTTGGGGCCTTCAAAGATGGTGTAATCATAAACGCCGTTTTTGAAAAATTCCGACGCCGCCGGGTCCAGGGCGATGGTCACATCTTCGCCCGGCTTGTAGCCGGCTTTTTCAATGGCCTGAACGATGGTGGACAAAACATCTTCGGCGCTGTCAAAGTTTGGGGCAAAACCGCCCTCGTCGCCGACGGCCGTGCTCAGACCGCGTTCCTTGAGAATTTTTTTCAACGTATGAAAAACCTCGGAACCGA
>JAJRST010000056.1 GCA_024278645.1 bacterium
AAACGCGACAGCGTCGTGGATATTCAGCTTTTGGAACATTGCCTCAGAGAGGATTTGAACAAAAGAGCGCCGCGCGTCATGGGCGTTTTGAATCCGCTCAAAGTGGTGATCACCAATTATCCCGAGGATAAAGTCGAAGAATTGGACGCCGTAAACAACCCGGAAGACGAATCGGCCGGAAGCCGCAAAGTGCCGTTTTCTCGTGAGATATATATCGAACGCGATGACTTTATGGAAGAGCCGCCGAGAAAATTTTTCCGCCTGGCCCCGGGGCGTGAAGTGAGATTGCGTTACGCTTATTATATCACTTGCGTCGCCGTCGTCAAGGATGACGGCGGTGAAATCAAAGAGCTGCATTGCACCTTTGATCCCGAATCCCGCGGCGGCTCCACGCCGGACGGGCGCAAAGTAAAGGGGACGATTCACTGGGTCAGCGCGGCGCACGCCGTGGACGCCGAGGTGCGTCTTTACGACTATCTTTTCACCACGCCCGAGCCGGATACGGATGACGAAAAGGACTTTACGGCGCTTATAAATCCCGACTCGCTGCAGGTGCTTCACCATTGCAAGGTTGAACCGGGGTTAAAGTCGGCGCCGGTCGGCTACCTATGTCAGTTTGAGAGAAAGGGCTATTTTGTCGTCGATCCTGATTCTACGAGTGAACTTAAAGTGTTCAACCGAGCCGGAAGTTTAAGAGACACATGGGCCAAAATTGCCGCGCAAATGGCGGCAAAGGCGAAATAGTGCATTTTACCCGGCGCGCCTGAAAAGAAAGTCTTGACAAAGTTTCGAAAATTTATTAATGTTAAGAAAGATCGGAACTTTGACGGCAACGCCAAGTTCAAACAGCCGAGCCGAAAATTTAAAGCAGACAGCCATCCCCTCCTTTGAATGCTGACCCCCCCTAGGCATTCAATCTGGCTGTCTGCTTCTTTATTTTGCAAATGCCTGTGGAATGTCTTCATATTTTATTGTTGTGGAAAAGAGCGCCCGTAGCTCAATTGGATAGAGCTTCTGACTTCGGATCAGAAGGTTGGGGGTTCGAGTCCCTCCGGGCGTGCACGAGCGCCCGGTCCGATGGCCGGGTTTTGTTTTTTGGGGATAAAAAAAGCCCGCTAAAAGCGGGCCGGCGTCAGATTCTTAGACTCGATGGTTAGCAATCAACATCGTTTTCGGATCGAGTTTCAAATAGAGTCGTTTTTCTTTGGCGTGGGCGTGAGTTTTGAGCAAATCAAATTCCGTATAGTCCTGCATTGGCTTCAGCATAATGATGACCTGAAGAATATCGGAAAACCGGTTGACCGGTGCGGGGATGCCTTTGTCGTCAATGTCCAGCTTGTCGCGATGCAGCGTGGCAGAGAACCAAATCGCAACCTTCTTCTCTTCGGCCAGGGTTTTCCATTGGGCCAGCTCTTCCAGGGTTGCTTGTTCAAATGGGAAACCGTCCACAATAATCATATTTGGCTTTTGATCCAGACCGTCCTCGAAATGCTTGATGCTGTTTCTTATATCTTTAAAGTTCACCGGCTTTTGCTTAAAATGCAGAATGAGACGATGGCGGATGATATCGTCGTGCACTTCCATGGCATTTTCGAGTTTGCAGGCGGAAGCCATTTCACGAAATACCTGCTCGTACCAGGTGACAATGTGCTTTGGATCGTCGGCAAAAGAGATATGCAATACATTCTGGTTCTGCATAAGTTTATCCGTGGCGATATGGACGAGCCCCGCCGTTTTGCCAACGCCTTTTCGTCCTGCAATGACGCCAAGATTCCCCGCACCTAATCCACCTGCGAGAGTGCTTTCAAATACGCGAATGGGACTTCTTTTTATCAATTTTTCTTTAATCATGAATTTCCTCTTAAAACTGAAATTTTAAGGGTAAGGGGTTGCGGTATCTAATCTTATCTATTTTTATCTTTTTCTGCAAACTCTTTTTTGATTTTTTCAGCTATTGACTCCGGCGCTTTGGCGTATCGACTGAATTCCATGGTAAACTCGGCCTTGCCTTGAGTTGCTGAACGCAAAACGGTGGAGTAGCCGAACATCTCGCTCAGAGGAACCTCGGCCTCGACAACAGTAAAAGTATTGTCTTCCGAAGCCGAGTGAATAATGCCGCGACGCTGGTTGAGCGTCGTTAGAATGGCCCCCTGGAATTCCGAGGGGCCTTCCACGGCGACGCGCATGACCGGTTCCAGAATGACCGGCTTGCACTTGGGGTAGATTTCCCGAAATGCTGCCGTCGAAGCCGTCTGAAAAGCCATGTCGGATGAATCGACCGGGTGATAATTGCCGTCGCTGAGAGTGAGTTTGACGCCGACGATGGGAAAGCCGGTCAACGGCCCCTTTTCCATGGCCGCTTGAAATCCTTTTTCGCATGACGGAATATATTCCGTGGGGATGACGCCGCCCTTGACTTCATCAATGAATTCAAAGTCGCTCTCGTGATTCGGCTCGACTTTTCCAACAACGCGGGCATACTGTCCGGCGCCGCCGGTTTGCTTTTTATGCGTGTAATCAAATGTGGCGGCCCTGGAAATGCTCTCACGATAAGCGACCTGCGGCGCGCCGGTGTCAAGTTCGACGTTATATTCCCGACGCATGCGTTCGATATAAACTTCAAGGTGAAGCTCGCCCATTCCGCGGACGATCGTATCATTGGTCTCCGGGTCGACAAATGTTTGAAAAGAGGGGTCCTCTTTCATAAAACGGTTCAGCGCCTTGGCCATGTCCTCGCTCGACTTGTTGTCCTTTGGCGTAATGGACAGGGAGATGACCGGCGTCGGCACATACATAGACGTCATGGTGTAATTAACGCGGCCGGAGGTAAAGGTATCGCCGGAAGCGCAGTCGATGCCAAAAAGAGCGACGATCTCGCCGGGGCCGGCGGAGCTGATGTCTTCCATCTCGTCGGCGTGCATTCGAATGAGGCGGCCGACGCGTGATTTATTACCCGTGCGGCTGTTGGTGATCTCCTCGCCTTTTTTCAGCGTGCCCTGGTAGATGCGAACATAGGTGAGCTGGCCGAAACGGGTGTCATCCAGCTTGAAAGCGAGCATAACCAGCGGAGCCTCCTCGCTGGGGTTCAGCACGACTTGCTCTTCATCCTTGTCCAGGTCAAGGGCCATGTTTTTCACTTCGGATGGCGAGGGAAGATAGTTGAGCACAGCATCGAGAAGGAG
>JAJRST010000541.1 GCA_024278645.1 bacterium
GAGCACGCAGGGACAACCGAACTGCTCTTGTCCAATAAGCGGCATCAATTGCAAATTTATTGTCCCGCAGCAACCTGAACCAATCCTGTCGCGTAATTCCCATCAAATTATCCATAATCTTTTCCCTTCATCACTCTTTAGCGTCCATTTCCATTTCCCGTCAGAAGAAGCAAAACAATGTTGCGATCGGATTGAATATGTCAGCCGGTTTCTCTCTTTATTAATGAGACAATTATTTTTGCAAGTTTTTTAACGTGCGGCCTGGTCATCATTGAGTAATGATCGCCCGGTATAGTATAAATATCAACGCCGCCGGCAACCAGGTCGCCCCAGCCCAAATCATCCTTTGTCGCGCCATGATGCGGATTCTTTGCGGATTTTATCAAAGCTGCTTTGCCGGAGAAATGTAAAGGCTTGTACTGAATCCACGCATTGGTGTGATTTTTAAGAATATCAATATTCTTTTTAAATTCGACGATTGAGCTGTCATGAGAAATAAGTTTCGCTTTGCTCGCTTTTTGAAAGACATACTCGATCACCTGATCATAAGTCATCTCGTCAAAAAGCTCCTGTTTGATCTTTATCTTTTGTTGAAACAGGTTTATCACAAACTCTTTGTCATTGCGATGAACAAAGCCGGGATAGTCCGGCCCCTGATCCAGGAGGATGAGAACGCCGGGCTCATCTCCCATTTCCAACAACTGACGAGCGATCTCATAAGCAACGGAGACGCCCATGGACCAACTGCCGATATGATAAGGTCCCCGGGGCCGGGTTTTCTTCATATGTCGTATATATGCGGCCGCCATTTCTTCTATGGAACGGGGCTTTTGATCGTCAAAGACAAAGTCCTCACTTTGAATACCGTAAAACATAATATCCGCAGCAAGATTTTGCGCCAATTCCGCATACCAATGAACGCTGCCGCCGGAAGGATGAACAAAAAAGAGGGCCGGTTTGTTATCTTCTTTTTTGAACCTGACAATAATGTCTTTGACGGCGTCGTCACGATCAATTAACGATTCCAGGTTTTCAATCGTCGGTTTTCTGAAAAAGTCCACAAGATTCACTCGTTTGTGAAATGCATCGTCAACAAGAGCCAGCATTTCCACGGCATTCAAAGAGTGCCCGCCAATGTTGAAAAAGTTGTCCCTGATTCCGACTCGCTCGACATTTAAAAGCTTTGCCCAAATTTCCGCCAGCCTTTGTTGAGTCCTTGTTTCAGGCGCCACATATTCGATGCCGGACTGGAAATCCACGCTGGAAGGCAATGGCAAGGCGCGACGATCAATCTTACCGTTTGGCGTTAAAGGTATATCCTCTAAATGAATAAAGACCTGCGGCGCCATATAGTCCGGCAGCTTTCCTTGCACATAATCGCGAAGATCGTTACTATCGACTTTTGCTCCTTCTCCGGAAACGATATAAGCGACAAGACGTTTATCCTGGCTGTCCCCCTGAACGGGTTGAACGAGGACGACTGCTTTATGAACGCCGGGATATTGAAGCAATGTTTGTTCGATCTCGCCAAGTTCGATTCGAAATCCACGCAGTTTCACCTGATGATCGATCCTGCCCAGGAATTCGAGATTGCCGTCCGGCAGATAACGAACAAGGTCGCCGGTGCGATAAAGTCTCACGCCCGGTTCGGAGCTGAAAGGGTTGGGGATAAATTTTTCCGCCGTTAAATCCGGTTTGTTCAAATAACCGCGAGCCAGACCGGCGCCGCCAATGCACAATTCTCCGGGGATGCCGATCGGCGCCAACAGCATATTTTCATCCAACACGTATAAAGTGACGTTACCGATCGGGCGCCCGATTGGCATGACGGCGCGATTTGGTATTTCAGAAAGATGACAGCTCGAAGCGCAAACCGTATTTTCCGTGGGCCCATAACCGTTGATGAGCCGACGGTTCGGAGACCATTCTTCCGCAATTTCCCGCGTGCAAGCTTCTACCGCCGATATGAGCGTTCTCAGGTCGTCGAGTCCCTCATTGGGCAGAACCAGAAGCGCCGATGGTGGAAGCGTAATTGTTGTTATTCGGTTTTGCCTCAGGTAGCCCGACAACTGCGGCCCAGGCATAATATCTTCCCTTGACGCCATATAAAGCCTGGCGCCGCTCACCAGGGACGTAAAAATCTCCGAAACAGAAGCATCAAAGCTAAACGACGCAAATTGCAGGCAGCGGCTTGATTCGTCAAGATCGAAATCCTTGATCTGTTCAATCGTCAAATTTACCAAACTGCTGTGCCGCAACATCGTCCCTTTTGGCCGACCGGTCGATCCCGAAGTGTAAATGATATAAGCCAGGTTTTCCGGAACGGTTACATTGTGCAGATTTGTGGCATCAAGGGTCAAACTCTCCAGGCTGTGGTCGTCAAGCGCCAGCTTTGTCATGTTATAATTGTCAAAGCGATCAAGCAGATTTTTTTGCGTCAGCAGAATATGAATGCCGGCGTCATTGATGATATAGTCGATCCGATCCGCGGGATAATCGGGATCGATCGGGATGTAAACGCCGCCGGCCTTGAGCACGGCGAGCAAGCCGACAATCATTTCCAGGGATTTATCCAATGAGATGCCGACAAATGTTTCCGGCGTCACATTCATGTTGCGGAGATAACGAGCAAGGCGGTTGGCTTTTGCATTCAACTCTGCAAAGGTCAGCTGTTTTTCTCCGCAGACTACGGCCACGGCATCCGGCGTTTGCGTTACCCGCTGCTCAAAGAGTTGATGAATGCAGATATCCGGGAAATCAACCTTTGTATCGTTCCAGACGCGCGTCAAAAGATGCTTCTCTTGTTCTTCGACAAGATCGAAATCGACAATCGGTTTATCCGGGTTTTCAGTGATGAGATTGAGGAACTGCTCAAAATGTCCCGCCATTCGCTGAACGGTTTCCCTGGCGAAAAGGTCGGTGTTGTATTCAAACTCGACAGTATAGCCGTCCGAGGATTCCACCATCACAACAGTAAGATCGAATTTGGCGGCGCGAGCCTCGGCCTCGATCACCTCCATGCGCAGGGATGGCGTCTGCACGCTGTCGCCGCCGCGCGGCGTATTTTGCAGCACAAACATGACCTGA
>JAJRST010000542.1 GCA_024278645.1 bacterium
GCCGGTCATGAAAAAGTAAGAGCCGGCGTACACGGACGGATATTTCTCCGGCAGAATGTCGTACAGATCGGCGCGGCCAAATTCCATCACCATATCCTTGAGGATGGGGCGACTGATCTTGTACAACAACTGCTCGACGCCAGCGCGGATGTTGTCATCCTCGTCAAAATAGGTGACAAAGCCGTAATTGAGCGCGGCGGTCATTTCCAGGCGGGCGCGGTCCAGGTCGTCGCCAATGCCGATGGGGAAAATGCCGGCCTGGTGCACATTCGCCGTCTCGATGGCGCGCGGGTCGATGGGCGAGCGGCCGTCGCTCAAAACGACGATGGAATTGACGAACGCATCATCCGCGATTTGCCCCAGGGCCGCCTCCAGCGCCAGGTCCATGCGCGATCCCCATTGCGACTGGATGGCGTCGAGGTAGTCATTAGCCGCCTCGATGTTTGCCGCGTTTGCGGCAACCGGCGTCGTCTGCCAGGCGTTTACCTCGTAATTGTAAACAAGTATGTTAAAGCGGTCGTTTTCGTTCAACAATGCCAGGGAGGTTTGCACAGCTTTGACGCACTGATCCAGTTTATAGCCGAACATGTTGCTGGAATTGCCGAGCATAAAGATGATGCGTCGCGGGAAGACCTCGGCGTCCGCCGCCTCGTTTTCCGGCCGCACATTCAAAACAAAATGGCCATCCATGGTGTCATTGGCGACCGAATAAAAATCGACGCCCATCTCGCTCTGGTTCGTCGTGTAGGTGAATTCAAAATCCTTGGCCGTGTAGGCCTTGGGCTGAATCATCTCAAGATGCAAGGCGTGCGCTTCATTTTGAACCACAGTAAAATCAGGATGCGAAGGTATGTCAAAGCCGCTGATCTCCGGGCCGCTCTCCACAAAAATGGAAAACTGCAAGTGATCCAGCGGCGTCGTAATAAAATCTTTTGTGGCCAGCGGGAAACGATAGCTCGTCTGACCGGCGTAATAGTCGCAGCGGCTGACGTAAAAGAGTTTGACCTTTTGGATGCCGCCCGGCTTGATGTTGCGCAGCGCCACCTTGATGCCGTTTCGGCCGATATATTTATTGACCTCGGCGATAACGCCGCCCTGGCCGGTGCCGGGATTGGTCGCCTGTTCGCGCACTTCCAGCACAGCCTTGTACACTTTGCCGTCGGCCCAGTAGATGAATTCCGTGGCGCGTGCATCCGGCGGCAACGGAAAGGAATAAACGGCGTCCACGCTTTTGTCCCATTCGTTTTTAAACTCCTGGTAGACCTCGGTCTCGGCGAGCAGACCATGAATTTTAACGGTCACTTGCGTCAAACGGTTGCGCAGGAAATAGTTGGGATAGCTTTCATCCGTCGATACGAGCAAACCGTCGGCGAAAACGGACATTGATGCAAAAACAAACAGTAAACTAAACAGGCAAGTCTTCATGATGTCCTCCCTCCTATTTCAGGTAAAGTACTTTTTGGATTTCGCTGTTGACGGAGCCGTCGGCGCGCTGCATGGAAAACTTTACGACATAAAACCCGGAACCGACCGGCCGGCCATCCTCGTCCAGGGCGTTCCAGAGCAATTCCGTCGTCGTGTTGGGAGCGATCTGAAATTGTCGAATTCGGCGACCCAGAACATTGTAAATGTCCACCTGGCTGCTGACCGCATCGGCGGCGTCAACCTTTATTCTGACAAGGGGATTGAAAGGGTTGGGATAGCAGGCCAGTTTCTTGCCCAACGCCAGGCCGCTGTTGAGGTCGACCGTCGTCTCGCCGCCGAGACCGGCGTAATGGACTTTGAGCCTTATCCGGTGCGAAGCGTCCCGCGGGTCGGAGAGTTGAAACCCGACGAGATATTTATCCTGGGACTTTATCCGCGCCACATCGAGCAGGATATCGCGGAAATTGCCAAAGATGTTATAAAAATTGCCGCCCGTGGGCAGGACGATGGGACTGAACCACTCGGTCTGCAATTCGAGCAGGCCGACGCCATGGACTCTGATATCCAGGGCCAACATGCGGTCGACAATCTGCTGCTTTGTATAGGACTCCTCGGGGTAGGATTCATCGGTAATCCAGATGATATTGCGTTTGCTTCCCGGCCGCCAGGACAGTTCGGAGGCGCGGTACAGCGCCGCCGGCGAGTCTTCGATGCCTCCCCATAAAACAATGCTCGCCAGGCGATTCTTCATCAATTCGACATCATCGGTAAAATCCCAGACATCGTCGACCGTGGTGCTGAATGTGACCACGGCGACGCGAAAATCAAAGCCGCGCGCGCGCAGACTGTCGGCAAACTCGCCGAGGTTGTTGCGTACGTCGTTGATGTTGTCGCCCATGCTCCCGGAACAGTCGAGCACAAAACAGACGTCCGCCAAACCGGAGCCGCCTTTGCCGTATTTGTCCAGAGTAAAATCTCGAACGCGCGCCTCATTGTCGTACAAAAGCACATTTTCTTTTTGCAAATTGAGAACCTTTTGTCCCGTCTCTTCTTTTTCCACATTGAAGACGAGGTTGACCTGAGAGTCGTTCGTCAGCCACAAAGAATCGACTTGCACAATCAATCCCTCATCCGAAACAGGCGTGGCAGGAATAAAGATGTTGCGCGTAAGCTGATCCAGGACGACTCCATTCTGCTCGCAGGTGACGCCCACGGGTACAACGAGGTCTTCATAGATTTCTTTTGTCATGACAATAGCGGTTTGGTAGGCGCTGCCAAGCGACGGCACGCTGAATCGGCCGGTCGCCTCTGTCCCTAGCAATTCAAAAGGATAGTGCATGATAATGGCGACGTCATCGAGCGGCTCGGAGACGCTGTTCATGATGCGCAACGCGGTATCGAGTCGACGCGGGAAAAGCAGATTGTCTTGCAGAGACAAGGCCGTGGGCATATCCCATCGTACAAAAGCTTTTTCTGAAAAGTCCGGCAGCAACAGGCGCAGCGTGACGGTAAAAGACCGCTGCGATTGCGCGGCCACGGTTTGTTCGTTCCAGATGAATTTCAAACCGAGGTCATACAAATCGCGCAGGCTCGGGGCCAAGTCCGGTCCGGGATTGACGTAGAGGTCGGGCCAGTTGGCGACAATGAGCTTGTCAGGCGTATCGGCAAGCAACATCTTCGCGCCAAGTCCAAACGGCGTCTGCGGCCGCTCCCACAGCAGCAACGAGGCGGCCAGATTCTCGCCGTCGAACTCCGAGGCTAGTCGAACGATTTCGCCGCCTACATCCACAGCGCCGTCGCCCCACTGGCCGAGCGCCGGATCGAACACCAGCCCCATGCCGAGGGTGTGATCGACGACATCCTCGTTCTGCAGCGTCATCGAAATTTCGATGGCCCTGCCGCTCTCGATGGCGCGCAGTTGAA
>JAJRST010000543.1 GCA_024278645.1 bacterium
AGCGCCACGCCGCCGAACGAGGCGTGCGCAATGCCGGCGCCGATAAAGGACATGCCGCGCAAAACAACGTAAACGCCGACGACCGCACACAGCGCCCCGGTCACCGTGGCGACGACAAAAGCCCGCTGCATGAACTCAAACTGTAAAAGCTCTAACAATCCCCCTCTCCTTTCTTTGCCGGCGTCACCACCAGATGTGGGATATCACCGTGGCCGAACAACATGGCGTCGCAGCCGTACATGTTTTCCAGTGCATCGCCGGTCAGCACATCCGACGGGATGCCGTGCGCCACCAGCCGGCGGTTGAGGCAAGCGACGGCGCTGACATATCGCGAAATCACGCCGATATCGTGCGACACCAGCACGAGCGTCAGATTCATCTTTTTATGCATGGAATGCAGCCATTCGTAAAAGCTCTCCGCGGCGTTGACGTCCAGGGCGGCGGTCGGTTCGTCGAGAAAGAGGATGTCCGGCTCCAGGGCCAGGGCGCGCGCGATGAGCACGCGCTGGCGCTGCCCGCCGGAGAGCTGGCCGATCTGCCGTTTCGCCAGATCGGCGATTTCCACCAGCTCCAGCGCACGTTCGACGGCCTGTTTGTCCGCCTTGCCCGGCCGGCGTCCCAGGCCGATCTTGCGACTTCGGCCAAGCATGACCACATCCCAAACGCGAATGGGAAATTGAAAGTCAATGACCGCATGTTGCGGCACATAGCCGATGCGATCGCGATCCTGCGCCAGGTTTTGCGGCGACTTGCCAAAGATGCTGACGCTGCCGGCAAACGGCTGCACAAGCCCCAACATTGTGCGCAGCAATGTGGTTTTGCCGGAGCCGTTCGGCCCCAGAATGCCCCAGAACTCTCCGGCATGGACGCGGAAAGTAACATCTTCCAGAACCAGTTTGTCCTGGTAGGCCACATAGAGATGATCGGCGCGGGCGATGACCTGTTTTTCATCGGACACGATTATTTCATTCCTTTGCTCATTTGCGCCACATTATAGCGCATGAGTTCGATGTAACTTTTTTGTCCTTGCGATCCCAAAGGATCGAGGGGGATGACCTTAACGCCGCTGTCTTTGGCGATGACCTCGGCCATTTGACTTGGAAATTGCGCCTCGGCAAAAATCACCCTGGCGCCGATGTTTTTCACTGTTTTTATAATGTCGGCAATGTCGCCCGGGCTCGGCTGCATGCCGGGACGCTTTTCGATGACGCCCGCCTGCTCCAGACCGTATCGCCTGGCAAAATAGGCCCAGGCCGGATGAAAGCAGACGAACTTTTTGTGCGACCAGGAATCCACCGTCGCCATGATGTCCTGATCCAGCACCTCAATCTCCTTGATCAAAACAGCGGCGTTATGCTCGTAATAGGCTTTATGGGCGGGATCGACATCGACAAAAGCGCCATAGATGCGCTTGACCATATAAATGGCGTTTTGCGGATCGAGCCAGACATGCGGGTTTCCCTGCGCATGGCGCTCCAGGTCATCGGCCAGGATTTGCAAGCCTTTGGCGGCATAGACGATCTTTTTGCCGGCCAGGTTGTCCTCAACTTTATCCAGCCAGAATTCGAGGCCGACGCCGTTGAAAACGAGAAGGTCGGCGCGGCTCAGTTTTTTCATCAACCCCGGCGTCAGTTCAAAGGTATGCGGGTTGGTTCCCGGCGGCACGATGGTGAACACCCGCACGTACGAACCGCCGATTTTCTCGGCAAAATCCGCCAGCGGCGGGATGCTGGCCGCGACGAGCAGATTTTTCGATTGTTGTTCGCTCGTTGAACATTGAAACAGGCTGGCAGCGTACAAAAGTATGAACAGTGTAAAAAACCGAACTCGCATATTTCATTTTCCATTCAATCCAAACCGAGGCATCTTTGCCGCCATTCAGCCTGAACACAGCAATCGTTAATGCATTTCTGAAGGCGAAACTATTAGTTCCAATAACAAAAACTGCCATGTCCCTATGACATGGAAAAACGACTTGAACAGCAAACTTTTTAAAGTGGAGAATTGCTAATTGCCTAAAAAGTTTTGCCTTTATTTCTGTCTTGGCTGAATAGTTGTCATTTTTTATTGTCGTATCAATTTATGATTTTGACAACAAAAAGCAAATAGATTTGACGGCGGCAAAAGGTCGAGTCTCAAAGCAAAGATCGACCACTTTTACCTTTCGGTTCGACGAGATGGTCGAACTGCTTCTGTCAGACCTGTAGAACACCATTTCCACTCATGGGGCAACCTGTTTGTTTTTACCAACTTGACGCCGCCATCCTCCTGCCCTTCTTTGGCATAGCAGTTGCCTGAGAAAGGTCAGCAATGAAAAAAAGATTTGAATGATTCGGAGGTTCTTAGCATGAAACGTTTGTCATTGTATCAAGCCGCTCCGCTCATGTTGCTTGCGGCATTTCTGGTTTTCAATTCCGCGGCATGGTCGCAGGGCCGGGGTATGGGAAAAGGCAAGGGTCAGAATAAAAATAAAGCAAACATAAATAAACTGATCGAAAGTATGCCTGTCGAGGCGCCGAGCGAAACAGAGCTGAACGATCTTTTGTACATGCGCGAGGAAGAAAAGCTGGCGCGCGACGTCTATCTGGCATTGTACGAAAAATGGAACATAGTCGTTTTCAACAACATCGCCGCAGCCGAGCAGCAACACACAGACATGATCGGCGTGTTGCTGAAAAAATATGAAATAGACGATCCTTACATCAAGGAACACGGTCGGTTTAAAAATAAAGAATTGGCCGGGCTTTACGCCGACCTCGTCGCCAAAGGCGGGCAATCCCCGGATGATGCGTTGACCGTGGGCGCCGCCATCGAAGACCTGGATATTTACGATCTTCAACGGGCGTTGGAAAAAACGGACAACCGGGACATCCGGACGGTGTATCAGAACTTGATGAAAGGATCGAGGAATCATGCTCGCACTTTTAATGGCCGGCTCGTTGCACAACGCCAGACATACAAAGCGCAATTCATTTCCGAGGAAGAGTGGCAAGCGATCATCAATTCCGACATGGAGCGCGGCGCCGTGGATGCCGACGGCCGTATGATATTTCCCGGAGGCGGCAACGGCAAGGGACATCGCGTTGCGGGTCAAATAAATTGCCAAGGCTTTTGAACTCGAACATTTACTGCGGATAAATATTCCATAATCAACAGAATCGCGTCGATTCGTTGACCACTGGCTTTTTCCCCCAATTCCTCAACAAAACGGCCCTGATCCGTTGCAGCGATCAGGGCCGTCTCCTTATCTTTCGCTTGCATTTCTCTGTAGAATATTCCTATTTTACCGCGGATGATCACAAAAAAAGAGGCCAGGCCATGAACGTTCCGCGTCTTTTTAAAACAGCGTTTCTGATTCTGATTTTACAGCTCCTTTATACAGTCGCCCATGCGCAAAGCGATCCCGATCCGCATCGCTTTGACGACGAAATCGACAGCTTTCGCTACTGGGACGCCAAAAACGCTATTCCCGACGATCCCATCCTGTTCGTCGGCAGCTCCAGCATCCGCATGTGGAAGACGGCGGAATCGTTCCCCGGGCTGCCGGTGGTCAACCGCGGATTCGGCGGCGCGCACATTTCCGACATGCTTTTCTTCAAACAGGATATTCTGCTCAAATACAAAAAGCCGGCGTGCATCGTCATGTACTGCGGCGGCAACGACGTGGCCGGCGGCAAAAGCGCCGAACGCGTGGTGCAGGATTTTAAAACATGGTGGGCCGTGGTGCGGGATAATTTTCCGGGGACGCCGCTGGTGTATATCCCGATCAAACCCTGCCCGAACCGCTGGCGCATCTGGGAGGAGGAAAGCAAGGCAAACCGCATGATTAAAAAAATATGCGAGGATGACGCCCTCCTTTACTATGCCGACATCGCCGCGCCCATGCTGCAGACCGGTCAGCCGCCGGCGAACGATCTCTTCCTGGATGACAAGCTGCACATGAGCGACAAGGGCTACAAAATGTGGACGGCAGTGGTGCAAAAGGCCATTGAAGAGGCGTTAGAATAATTGCAACTACAATTTTTATAATGGGCGCCACGCGCCGCAACGGCTTGCAGGATAAAAACCCTGTCTATCATGTTAATCCGGTCAAATATTTTTCTCTTTAAACATTAGAGATTTCCTGAATTCACGGACAAACCATCGAACTCGATCTTTCACAGGAGACCCAACAGAATGATGCGTCACACTCTTTTTGCCGCCCTGCTTTTTCTCACCGTTTGCTCCCGGCGCAAGAGCGGCCCTTACAAAAAACCACGAGCAGCAGCGACATGCGCCACGTCTGGCGCGCCGACTGGATCACCCATCCCAGCGAATCGACGAGCGACCATGGCGTGTTTCATTTTCGTCGCACTTTTGAGCTGAAGCAAAAGCCCGACAGGTTCATCGTCTATGTCTCCGGCGACAACCGCTACCGGCTGTACGTCAACGGCGACTATATCTGCGAAGGCCCGGCCCGCGACGACCTGCATCACTGGCCTTACGAAACCGTGGATATTGCGCCGCATCTGCGCCAGGGGAAAAACGTCATCGCCGCGCAGGTGGTCAACTTTGGCGAGGACAGGCCGGGCGGGCAGTTTTCCCACATGACCGCTTTTATTTTACAATCCCAGGATGATCCCATTGCCGACACCGGCGGCGCCTGGAAAGTGATTCGCAACGAGGGCGTCTCTCCCATCGCCATCCGGCCCGACAATGTACCTCATTACCCGCAGGTGCTCGGCTTTTACGCCGCCTGTCCCATGGATAAAGTCAACGCCGCCGATTACCCGTGGGGGTGGGAGCGCGTCGATTTTGACGACGGCGACTGGCTTGCCGCGCGCGTCGTCCGCAAAGGCGCCGGACGCGGCTTTCCCTACGGCACGTCGTGGTTTCTCACGCCTCGAGCCATCGACATGTTAGAAGAAAAGGTGGAACAGATCGCCGCCGTTGAACGGACGGTGGGCATACAGGCCGACGACGGCTTTTTGCGAAACGGCGATCCGCTGCTCGTTCCGGCGAACAGCAGCGTCTCGATTCTGCTCGACAACGAGGTTCTCACCATGGGTTATCCCGAACTGGTCGTTTCAAAGGGCCGCAACGCCGAAATCAAAATTACTTATGCCGAAGCGCTCTTTGACAAAAACTTTATAAAGGGCGACCGCAACGAAACGGCGGACAAAAAGATTTACGGCGTTTTCGATCTCTTCAAGCCGGACGGCGGCGAGTCGCGGCTGTTCCGCCCGACGTGGATTCGCGCCTTTCGCTACCTGCAACTGGACATTCGCACCGACGACGAGCCCCTGCTCATCAACTCCTTGCACAACCGTTTCACCGCCTACCCGCTGCGGGAACGGGGCAAATTTGACAGCGACGACGCCTCCCTGAAAGCGATCTGGGACGCCTCGTGGCGGGCGCTGCATTTATGCGCGCGCGAGACCTATTTCAGCGACGCCTATTACGAGCAGATGCAATACATCGGCGACACCCGCGTGCAGGGGCTGGCCAGTCTCGTCGTCTCCGGCGACGATGCGCTGTTTCGCAATGCGCTGCGCCAGTTCGACGAGTCGCGCGTGCCCAACGGCCTGACGCAGAGCCGCTACCCGGCGCGCGAGTTGCAGATCATCCCCACCTACTCGCTGCTGTACATCGCCATGGTGCACGATTACATGATGCTGCGCGACGACCCGGGTTTCATCCGCGAGTTGGCGCCCGGC
>JAJRST010000544.1 GCA_024278645.1 bacterium
CCAACGGCCCTTGAGCTCCGAGGGCGAATGCGAGACGTTGGAGAATGATTTGACCGCTTCAATGCGTGCGCGTTTCTTTTTTGCCATGAATCTAATTCGCGTTAGACAGAAATAAAAGGCAAAACCATTTTGGGCGATACAATTGACAATTTTTTAGTTTACACGTTCGCTTTTCAAATTATTGTTGTTTATTTTGTTTTCAGACTGAACAGTTACAATGATTTTTTCGGATCGAGCGCCTTTTCCTGCTTGTGGTAATGAACGCCTCTCTCTTCCAGATAGTCAAAAATCTTTTTGTAACAACCGGCGTCGCGCCCGATAAATTCCGGCGGATTTATGCCTGGCTTGGCAAAACCGCCATCGAGGACAAGGTTGGCAATGGCGGTGCAGGCGTAGCCCGTTGTGCGCGCCATCGAGGAGGTCTGCGTCGCCGCATCGGTGCGATCGAGCAGATCGTACGTGTAAACTTTGGATTGGTCGTTTTCCAGCCCTTCGACAGCGATTTTCATGACCGTCAATTCTTCCTCGCCCGGCTCCAGCTTCCAGGCCGGGAAGAGCAGCTTTGTCGTCACGTCGATGGGGCGAATGTTGGCGCCGTCGACGTCGATGGGCGTACGGCTGAAAAAGCCGCTGTCGCGAAAAACGGCCATCAGCTCCCGGTGGCCGGGATAGCGCAGCGTTTTTTCCGCCATATTGGGGATGTCCATTGTCAAAAGCAAGGTGCGCAGGCCGTCGGTGTTGAACGCCTCAAGCGTGCCGATGTCGTCGAAATCGAGGAATTCCGGTTCGGACAACGCCGGCTTTGTGACCACGGCGCCGTTCTCCACCAGTCTGGCCGGGCGCGTATACTCTTCGATGACATCGATAGGGGAAAAGGGCGCTTTGTATTCGTACGGCTTTGTGCGCACTTGCGGCAGGCCGCCGACATAGCAGCGGAAGCGGTCGATCTTCATGCGCGCATTGTGGTAGCCGAGAATGAGGTTGCTCATGCCCGGCGCCACGCCGCAGTCCACGGCGGCGACGACGCCCTTTTCTTTCGCCAGGGCGTCCAGCTCAAAGGCGTCTTCCGGGAAGAATGAAATGTCGACGATGTTTTTACCGGCCTCGATGACCGCTTTGACCGTCGCGAATCCCATGAACCCCGGCACGGCGCCGACGACCAGGTCAAAGTCGGCGACGAGTTTTTTTATCACGGCCGGATCGGAAAGATCGGCCTGCACAGTCTTGATGTCGAAATCCTTTTGCAGGGCCGCCAGCGCCGAGGCGTCGATGTCCACGCTCGTCGTGTCGTGTTTTTTCGCCAGGTCGACGGCGATGGCGCGTCCGACGAGGCCGGCGCCAAGGACAATTATTTTTGCCACGAGTCTTCCTCCATGAAAAATGAACCGGCGGAATTTACGGAATGTACAATAAAAACGAAATATGGTCAAGAGATTCCGCCGTTTCCGGACGCCATAAAGGTGAAAAAATAAATTCCAAATTCCAAATCCCAAACAAAAAACAAATTCCAAATTCCAAAATGCGCTGTTCCCGGAATTTGGGATTTGTCATTTGGAGTTTCGACTTTTACGGTTCAATTCGCGCCATCCGCCCAATTTGCGGAATTCGCGGCTCGTTCCTTCATGACGGCTGCCGGAGGCTGCGGGTTCAATGACTACAACATTGGCATGTGTTCGCCTGACAGACTTGATCATCGTATCGGTTTTCAAGTAAGAATAGGGAAATAACTTTGTCAGGCGTTGCCAAGGGGAGTGTGTCGCCATCTCTTCGGATAAAAGGCGCATCACAACTTTTTATTGTATCTTTTTAATAACCATAGTATATTCACCCTTATCAAAAAAAAGTCATGATATTTTTATGATAGGAGTTAAAATAAATGGATTACATTGTCCGATATATCGAACAGGGCGTCATGGAAGACTTGGAAAAGAGAATGGTCTTCATCGCCGGGCCCCGGCAATGCGGCAAAACCACACTAGCCCAAAAAATCCTGCAGCAAAATGTCATCGGACAAACGGAGCGATTTTATTTGAATTGGGATGCCGCCGAGGATCGCGAAACAATCATTCGCGAACAATTTCCGGCGGGAAGCGGTCTTTTGGTGCTGGATGAAATTCACAAGTATTCGCGCTGGCGACAGGTGGTCAAAGGTTTGTATGATAAGCGAAAACACGAGTTGAAGATACTGGTCATCGGAAGCGGTCGATTGGATTATTATCGCTATGGCGGCGATTCACTTCAGGGACGGTATCACTTTTATCGACTCTATCCCTTTACGCTTCGGGAAATCCATGCTATTCGACCGAACGGCCTGGAGGAGCTGTTCACTTATGGCGGCTTTCCCGAACCGTTTCTTGCTGCTTCGAGACGGGAAATGAAACGGTGGAGTCGTCAATATCGTACTCGAATCATTTATGAAGAACTGAATTCTCTGGAGAATGTCAGAGATGTCGCATTGGTCGAAAATATGGCTCTTCGCTTGCCGGAGCTGGTTGGCTCGCCGTTGTCCGTCAATGCCCTACGAGAGGACCTCCAGGCGTCCCATCAGACAGTATCCCGTTGGCTGGCTATGCTGGAAAATATTTATATGATTTTTCGTATTTACCCTTTTGGCTCGGCAAGCATCAGGGCCGTCAAAAAGGAGGCAAAACATTACCATTTTGACTGGACGGTTGTTGAAGATGAAGGCAGCCGGTTTGAAAATGTCGTCGCCTGCCATTTGTTAAAATGGGTGCATTTCAAGCAGGATTATGATGGAAGAAATGTCGAGTTGCGCTATTTCCGCGATGTTGAGCGTCGCGAAGTCGACTTTGTTATTCTGGAGGACGGCAAACCGTTTCAGTTCATCGAGTGTAAACTGCGCGGTCGCGAGGTCAGCCCGTCATTACGCTATCTTAAAAAACGTTTCCCTGAATGCAATGCTGCTCAAATTTCGTTGTATCGAAAAGATAACTTTATGACCAAAGAAGGGATTCATATTTGCCCGGCCGACGAGTATTTATTAACCATGGTCTGAAAAGACTATGCACAACTCGCCGCGGAGATTGTCCCGCCAACCCGCCGGACTGTATTTTTGCCGTATGAGCGCCGGGGAGTTTTCAAGGACGATCAAGATGACGCTGTTGCCGTAAACTATTGATCCGATCCCTTTCGATGTCCGCCTGCCGTACTGGCTCATAAAAACAGAACATGATCGATGTAAAGAGGTGGTGGGATCGAGGCAATGAATTTAATCAGGCGCCATCTCCGGCCAATCCCAGGCGGCGAAAAAACAGGGCTAAAAACCATACATAACAAAAATAATACTTGACACAAACCGTTATTTTTTGCAAGTTATCGATATGGTTGGTGTGCCACAAGGCGCGCAAAACAGCGAGCGTTAAGGCGCAACCGCATGGTCTTTGCCAGGGGTCTTTACTTTTCGCACATTATTATGGGTGGAACAATGGTGGGATGTTTTTGGCGATTTCTCAATTATGTTTATTTTACAACGTCAATTCAACAATATACGAATGAGTTGCTGACTAAACGCAGCAAAGCAATGTCTATGCTGGTTTGTTTGTCGCAAACCAGCACCGAACCAATCATAATAGATAGATTTATATTTTTGCCCGATAACAGCTGCATCCCCCCGTAAGTCCTCACCATCATATTATTGTTTTGTACACAACAGATAACGACGCATTGCCGCGTTGACTGTCAACGTTTTAGTGCGAGCGCAACCTATTGACAATATTGTCCTAAAACACAGCATCGATGGAGAAAAAAATTGAAGACGGTAAAGATCACCTGTTTATTTTTTATTATACTAAGTAACATAATTTTTGCCAGTTCCAAACAAACCCCACCTTTCATTTTAAACAAAACTATAATATATAATAACCTTGTATCCTTTGATGCTCATTCGGTTGTAAATGGCGCTTCAGAACCGAGGCTTTTGTTTTACAATTCACAACAATTGGGACAAACTGTTGAGCAAGGTGAGCCGTTCTATACCGTAGGAATTAACTATTCCTATAAACGAATTGGCGCCAGTATTCAATATTTTAGCAAACGATACCGGCTTGGAGGAGTATATACCAAGGGTATTGATTCAAAAGGCCGCGCCATTCGTGGCTATGATAAAAACCTGACTGAAATTAAGACCATATCCTCATTTGTGATTGTGCCCCGCTTTGTGTTATTTAGAAAAGGGTTTGCCGATATTGGAATAAATTTAAGGGTTTCGGACCTGCGAGGCTATTCTGCAATTGATATATCATTTAGCAAACAATTTAAAAAAACTGGGTATACTGCATTTATCGGGTTTGAGTCTCTCGTAGGCATGTTGCTTTTTACGCCCTATGAATTGGCCGCAAGTTTTTATATGCACGCTTCACCGTCAATCTCGCTTTTTATTGAAGTGAATTACATTGATCCATATGGGGGAGAAAACTACTCTCCAGGATTAACTAATATAGTGGGGGTCAACTATTCTGTAAACAAAATTATTTCTCTCTCACTTTTCAACTATTTTCTTTACAACACTAAATTTATAACGTCAGATTTGCCTTACTCAAGAACAGACAATCGAATCGGCATAGAATTGAAATTTGTGATTCAAAAGGAGAGCGCGAAATGAAAATAGCATCCCAAGTCGCAGCAGTTTTGTTTTTACTTACACTCCCCCTTTTTCCACACGGACAGGGAACGCATCAATACATTGTCAGAGAGGCGTTTAAATTGTTGGCGTATGAAAAACCTCAAATGTACCACTCAACCTTAAACGATTATATAGGCACGGATCAGATTGGGAGCAAGCCCTTTGATTATCCCTTTGTTGTGACCGGGGCCTACCGCGAGGACGAGGAAGACATTGTCTACGGCCATTGTAACCTCCATTTGGGGATTCCTTACGTATCTACAACAAATTGTATGGATAAGTCGAATACTCATTTTTGGAGCGCCGACCATGGAGATAATGCACAATGGACTTATGGGGGCACTACATATGACAATGCTTTTACTAAAGCTAAACATTATTTACTTGGTACTCATACAATAATTGTTTATACGGGTGCCTCTTCAAACCGCGTTGCTGAAAAGTGGAGCTACTCAAGCTTGGCTGATTTATGTGATACTGGCTGTTATTCTCTGCATGGCTACTGGAATGTATTAGGGCAATTCACTGAGTATAATCCACCGTTGTCGCAAACGCTAAGTGAAGCCGATAGAAAAAAATACGCTTACAACATATTGGGGCGGGCTTGCCATCTTTTGGGTGATATGGGGGTACCTGCTCATTGTCACAATGATGCACACTGTCCGCTTGTTTGTCAAGATGGAACCGACACATATGAAGACTATATGAATGTTTGGACTAATTATTCAGTCATCGATTATGTGGACGCCTATAATGATGGGGGAGGGCTCTATGAGGCCCTAACGGATGCGTCGCCAATTCGCTACTTATTTTATAGCATGAACCAATACTCTGATTTCTATCCGAGCGACTCACACTTTGAAAATGATACTACTGGCAGAGGAGCCTATACATTATTAGACTCGATTATACAATCCTTGGGCACACCGCCAAGCTCAATTAATTGCAGCGACCAAAGGAATCATCTTTTCAAATTTGTAATTCGTGCCACAGCCGGTCTATTATATTATTTTGCTGATGAGGCAGACGATGTTCCAGATGTTGATGTTAATTATACGGGCTCTGGCTCCCTTCGAAAGAATGAAGTTTGGAATGGAAATCATACGGTGACAGGAGACGTGACAATTCCATTAGGGAAAACGCTGTATATTGCTCCAGGAGCAACGATTAGCATTGCGGCAGGAAAACAGATCATTGTCTATGGTGCACTCAAAGCCCAAGGCAGAGACAGTGAACTAATAACTCTTGACCGTTCTGGTACGTCGAATTGGTATGGCATTAAATTCGAAGACTCCAGCGACGATTCCGAGTGCATTCTGGAGCACTGCGTCATCAAACATTGCAGCTATGCGGTCTATTGCAATCACGCGGCGCCGACCATCCGCAACTGCGAAATCTCCTACAGCATGGTGGGGCTGTACGGCTATTATACCAACTCGCTGCAGCCGGTTCAGGGCAGCCTGTTCAAATACAACTCGCTC
>JAJRST010000545.1 GCA_024278645.1 bacterium
ACATATTTGGAGTTTGTGGTGATTTCGCCGAGCGTACGCCAATTCTTTTGAAAGATGCCTTCGAAAACGGCGCCATTGAAATAAAAATCGGAATAGAGATAGGACTTTCCGGTGGAGCCGAAAAGCCCCATGATGCCCCGGCCCCGGGTCACCAGCAGCGCCTCGCCCAATGCATCCACTTCAGGACTGTCGAAATGGCCGATGTAGCAGGACATGGTTACGGCGAATGAGTACTTGTTCTTGTTGGCAAGCCGGATAATGTCATCCTTGTTGAACAGATTGGCGTCGGCGATTTGCTCGCCGGAGCCGTGAACGAGAAAATTGATGATATTCTGCCCGCTGTTGATCCAGGCGACAAAATCCTCGGTGGTGTTGAAATATGGCGACTGAAATTCCGTGGACAATCGTTTCGTCGCCAGCCATTTGGGCAGATAATGATCCATGAGATATTGCGCGGCATAATCAAAAAATTCGCCGTTGCCCGAAGCCAGGGTGATATTCCGCCGCCATTCCGCCGCCACGTCCCTGGTTTCATAGCTGATAATTTTTTCGACCATGATATCCGCTTCTTCGACGTTATTGGCCGGCAGGCGGCCGAGGTACAAGTCCGGCAAGAGGTCATTGCCGCTGACGGTGACAAAATAGTTGTCGCTGGAGGTCATGCCGTAGGATTTTGTATTTACCATATAGCTGGGTACGTATGTTCGAAAGGTTGCACCTTTGGCCGCGGTTTTATCCATGAGCAAAGTGGCGTCGCCGAAAAGCACAACGTACAACAGCGCCGGCCGCTGCCAGTTCTCGTAGGCATAAGCAATAAATCGTTTGATGGCGCGCGGGTCGTAAACGCCGTCGCTGAACTCATCATAGACGTCCTGAATATCGACGACCAGGGATCGCAAACCCTTGCCGCTTCGGTAATCGGCCAAGCGTTGTGCGGCTTTTTCAAAATTCCGATGGGTGATGATAATGTAATCGGCGCCGTTCATTGGATTTTTCAGATCCGAGGGAGCATCGATTGTAATGCGTTCAACGCGCCGCAGCGCTTTCTCGGAGACGACGTGCAGCATGGTCGCTTGCGAAGAGTTGTAGGTAAACTCGAAATCATAGCCGTCGGCGCGGCTTTTGATGTTGGCATTGACCAGTCGATAGCCGTTGTCGGTCAAAAAATAGACCTGGTCGGTGCTAAAGCCGCCGACGCGCCAGAGCTTTTGCGCGCCCGGTTCGACGCGGAAGACGAGGCGGTCGTCGGTCGTTCGCAGCGCCCGGTCGTATTCAATTTCAAACCAATTTAAAAAGACATGATCGATGAGCACGTCGGGGATGTCCAGCGGCAGTTCAAAAACCACTTTGAGTTGCGGTTGAAATACATCCGGTTTAAAACGACCGCTGTGCAGGGAAAACTGTTTTTTGTCGGACCCGTACCCCTCCCCTACGATTTGATCGTTGATCCTGGCGACGACGTGATGGTTCATATCCACATCCGTCGATGTGGTCAACCCGTGAAACTTGGCGTCCAGCTTGAGCGTGCTTTCCGCGGTAAGCCCGGGAAGCGTAACGGTTTTTGAAAAACTCTGGCTATCCATTATCTTTTCCCAGAACCAGTGATCGTCTTGGCCGTTATCATACCCGACCAGGCGTTCATAACGATTGTCTTTTTCAAAGTGAACAAAGTTGACGGCGTAATCGAGGGTGTCGACCTCGTCGCCGTTCGGCGAGGCGAGCATTTCCGAAAAAGCGAGGCCGGGTGTCGCGCCCCAGCTCAACATGTAGACGTTGGAATCGGAATAAAAAGAGAGCCAGGAGTTGTCGCCGCTGTTGTGCGATCCGAGGAAAATGATGCGGTCATCGATGTCAAAGGCGCCGTCCGATTTTCCTTCAACGATAATTGGCACCGGCTGCCCCTTGTTGGTCATGGCCAAAGTGCGCGGATAAATTTGCGTGATGTCGACGCCCGCCTCGGCCAGGTCGCGGCCGCTGACCGCGTAAACGCCGTCCCGGCGAAGGTACAACTTTACGCGATGTTGACCGGCGCTTACGGCCTTGCGCAATGAAGATTGCGGCGTCTGCGTCCGCCGCCATTTCCTGCTCATTTCGTAATTGGCGAGCAAATCCTTGTACACCGGCTCAAAGCGTTCATCGACGCGGACCGGGACTGACGAGGAGGCCGCGTTGGCGCCGAAATCGAGGCGCAGCCGCAGCGATCTGGCGATTTGCGCCAGTTGCGAAGCGGCCTGGTAACGCACGGGAAAGAGCTGCACTTGCAGCACCCGCTGATCGCGAATAAAGCCGTCGACGCCGAGCTGCGCAAATGTCGCCGGCAGCCAGGCGTTGGAAAGGGCGCTCATGTTCAGTGCAGGCTCGGCGTCGGCATGTTGAAACATGGCGACGCGGCCAATATTTTTCGTTTGATTGTTCTCGTGAAGAATCGTCAAAACAGGTCGGCTGTCGGCGGGCACGCCCAGCATCAAGCTGGCAAAGGGCAGTTGCGGCTGTCCCGGCTGCGCCAGCACGCCGGCGTGCGGCAGCAGGATATCCGTCATCCACAGGCCGTTTTCCATTCGCTGAATAAAAGAAATCGAGTCGAACCGAACATCGACAATCATATACTGATCGGTTGACTCGACAATTTTATAATCGTAACCACGCGCTGCAAAAGCAAGCTCAGATGCGACGAGTAAGAGCAAAATGATGTGAAGAACTCGCACTTTCATATTCCATTCCCTGTTGCGGTTGATGTTGCAATTTTTTTTTGAACAGCGTCGTTCGTTGGACGAGAGCCGTAACGCCGCCGGAGGCCATGATAATCAAAAAATGATCCAGCGGCAGGCGGAACCTCACTTTGGCGATAAAGACCGCATGCAGCAGCGTATAGGCCGCCGCAAACAACAGCCAAAGCAACATTATTTTTTTCTGCTCCCGTCGCGCCAGGATAAAGCCGATAATGCCGAGCAGGAAAATCGGCGTATAGCTGGCGACGCTGGCCAACGGATACAATTTTTGCAAGCGCGAGTAGCCTCTTGTCGTCGGCGACGGATCAAAACGCCAGAGGCTGAGACCCTTTTTTATCGACAGGCCGACAAAATGAACCGGGTCGGCGGCGATAAATTTTTTCGCCTCTTTCACGTATATGCGGTCCGCCTCGATTTCCGAAGCGGCGTCGACGCGGTCTTCCAGCGTCTTGGGCATCTCGATGTTGCTGCCCGTGTTTATCGTGCTCTCCGGGTTGTTGCCAAGCCACAAATTGCGGCCTCCGTTTGTCGACAATGTAAATTCGCCGAGAGCGCGATAATTCCGCCATCCCCAGGGCGTCACCACAAGGCTCATGCAGAATGCAAACAAAAAGACCGGTTTGGCAAACTGCCTGAACTGTGGACGCATGATCACCAACCACACCAGGGCAGCAACAGCGAGAACAACCGCCGACGTTCTTGTCAGTATGGACAGCCCCATCAACAGACCACTCGCGATAATTTTCAAAGATCGACCGTCCCGCACTCCGGCAATGAGAAAATAAACCGAAGCGACAAGCGTCATTGAAAACCACGTGGTCGCAAGGACTGTGCCGGTTATATAGATAAAATATGGGTAACCCGCCGCGGCGACCACGGAAAGGACGCCGGCGGCAGGCCCCATTATTCTCCATGCAATAAGAGCTAAAAACAACAGCGTAGCAACGCTTAAAAACACCTGCACCAGCCGAATCGCCGGCGGCGTATGGACGCCGAGTTTGTACAAACCGGCGAGCAGCAGCGGGTAGCCCGGCGGCCGAAAAGCCGTGGGCTCGCCGGAGGCCTTGACATAGCCGTGTCCCTCGGCGATCGATTGACCAAGCGCCATGTAGTCCTCTTCATCCACCCAGTAGACGCGATCCTCCACCGACAGAACGTAGACGAGACGCACCACGAGGGCGACAGTCAACACCAATAATATCAACCACTTGTATTTTGCATTATTTCCCAGCATAACGAAAGATGCCCTTTCCCAGAGTTCCAACAAAAACAGTTGCCTGACTATTGTTTGCCACATACAACGCTTTTACCTTGGCGCCGTTCAAGCCGTCGTTCAACGGCGACCAGGATTCGCTGCCGTTTGTGGACAGGTAAACGCCGTCCGCCTTGGTCATCGCCCACAATTCGTTCGGATTTGTTTTCATGATGTCCAGACCCAGCACCGACAGTTCCATCAACTGGCTGCCGGTGAGCTGCCAGGAATCGCCGCCGTTTGTGGTGACATACAAATCGACCCAGCCGGTGCTCATGAACATCTGCTGCGGGTTGTCGGGACGGAAGACGAAACGGTTAGCCGCCGCCACATCCTGTCCATCGGAGTATACACCCTTGTTGATCGTCTGCCATGTGGCGCCGCCGTCTCGGCTGCGAAAATTGCCGTGCCAGCGGGCGGCCATGTAGATCGTCCCGGGGTCGTTCGGGTGCACGGCGACGCAGCGAATCTTGCCATAGCTGAAAACATGCATCCAGGAGACGCCCTGGTCCACGCTTTTGAACAGACCGTGTTCGGTGGCCACCCACACCGCGCCGTCATTGGCGATGACGATGCTGTTGATGTGCGGGCTCTGGTCGCCGTCCCACACCGAGGTCCAGGAGGCGCCGCCGTTTGTCGACTTGAAAACGCCCTTGCCCCAGACGCCGGCAAACACCATATCACCGCCGGCCGCCAGCGCGGAAACGTCCAACCCGGCGAGGCCGTTGCTCGCCGGCGTCCACGAACCGCCGTTGTCGACGGATTTGTAAACGCCCCGGTAAGTGCCGATATAAAAAGTTTTGCCGCCGGGGACGTTGGTTATCGCCTTGACGGTCGCATCCTGCGGCAAGCCGCTGTTCGACGCCGTCCAGCCGTTCGCCTCGGGCGAAGGCCCCGTGGCGTTGCTGCAGCGCATCTGCAGCAACGCCATAAATGTTATTGCCAAGACAATCAGCAGTCTTTTCATAACATGTACTCTCTCGTTTTTGTTCATCTCAATCTCGTTCAATTTTATTGTCTTTGTTGTTTAAATCGCGATGCCGCCGCCAAGCATTAGAAACGGCGGCATCGCTTTCATCAGTGGACACAGGATGATTTCAAGGATCAGGTCATACTTTAGTTTTGCTGTACATCATCATACAATATTTTTTCCGCGACCTGGACGATGTCTTGTTTGTCATCAAAGCCCACGAAATAGAGATTCTCATCCTTGTGTGCAAGATTAATGGAATCGGACATTATGTGATTCATCACCAAATCGAGAATATTCTGCTCGGCCTCGTCGCTGGTCATCATTTTGGGAAACAGGCGATGATAGGCGGCGATCAACGCCTTGTGCGTGTGCTCCCAGGACAAGTGACCTTGAATGCGTGCGGCGCCGAATTCGCCCATGCGATGGCGCCGTTCGGAGTCATTCAACAGTTCGTCGATGGCGCGCGCAAACAGTTCGGTGTCGTTCGGCTTGACATAGAGCGCCGCCTCCCTGGCGGAGTTTTTATTTTCCTCCAGCTCAAAGGCGACAATGGGCTTGCCAAAGGTCATGTATTCAAGAATCTTGTTCATCGTCGAGTGGTTCGACCATTCCGACCAGGGGTCGGGATCGACGCACACGTCGGCGCTGGAAAGGGTGCGGCACAAATCCTCATCGGAGACGCGGCCGGTGAATTCCACATAGTCGGACAGTCCCATCTCCTCGCTCAATCTCTTCATTTCCGGCATGGCCGGGCCGCCGCCGACGAGCATAAAGTGGGTGTCCCTGCGGCCGAGGTCGTTGATGAAATAATCGATCGATTGCAGCAGCACGTCGACGCCGTCCTGCGGGCACATTTCGCCCAGATAGCACACCATGTTCTTTTTGCCGCGTTTCAACCGCGGCTCCGGCGGCATCAATTCCAGGCGCTCCAAGTCCGGGCCGGTACGCACCACATAAACGTCCCCGGGATCCTTGCCGCCGCGCTGCACGGCTACCTTTTTATAGGATTCGTTAGTGCTCAGCACCAGCCTGGCCGATTTCAGCGTCATCCTTTCCAGCCACAAAAGAATTTTTCGCAAAAACTTTTTCTTGCCGTGGTACTTGGCGTCGAACATTTCCGGCGACAGGTCGTGATGATCAAAGACGAACTTTTTACCGAGAAACAAGCGATAAAGCAA
>JAJRST010000546.1 GCA_024278645.1 bacterium
AAAGATGTCCAAGACCTTTTTTGTTGAACTTGAAATGCCCGAGCCCGACGTTTATCTTGGCGTCGGCTCCGGTTCTCACGCCGAGCAAACGGCGGCGGTTCTGGTGCAGATAGAAAAAATATTGCTTGAACAAAAGCCGGATTTGCTCATCGTCGTGGGCGACGTCAACTCGACCATCGCCGCCGCCATGGCCGCGGCAAAGCTGCATATTCCGGTGGCGCACGTCGAGGCCGGCCTGCGAAGTTTCGACCGCGATATGCCGGAGGAGATCAACCGCGTTCTCACCGACGCCATTTCCGACCATCTGTTCGTCACCGAACAAGCCGGCCTGGAAAATCTGGCGCGGGAAGGCGTGCCCGACGAAAAAATCTATTTTGTCGGCAACTGCATGATCGATTCGCTGGTGGAGCACCTTGACAAAGCGTCGAAGCTGGGAACGATGCAACAGTACGGCTTGACGCCAAAAGAGTACGCCGTCATGACGCTGCACCGTCCCTCCAATGTGGACGACGAAACGGTGCTGACGAACATCTTTTCGACGTTGTATAAAATCCAGCAAGACATGCCTATCATCTTTCCCATGCATCCACGTACGCGAAAAATGTTGACGACATTTGGATTGGATAAAGAGATTGCAAAAATGAGTAATCTTGTTCTTACCGAGCCATTGGGCTATTTGCCGTTCCTGCGGCTCATGAGTCAGGCGCGCCTGATGATCACCGATTCCGGGGGCATCCAGGAGGAGACGACCTACTTGAGGGTTCCCTGTTTAACGCTGCGGCGAAATACGGAAAGACCGGTGACCGTTGATTTGGGCACCAATCAGCTTGTCGGCATGGAACCGGAAGACATCCTCGCCGGTTACAACAGTGCGATGAATTCTTCTTTCGAAAAGGCTTCCATACCGCCGCTGTGGGATGGCGCGGCGTCACAACGAATTGTCGACATTATCAGTGATTTTGCAGAATAATAAATTTCGGAGCTTCTGAATGCGTTTTGTAATTATGCTGCTTTGCTTGCTTTTTGCTTCGTACGCAATGCCACAGGATTTATCCCAACTATCTTCATACCGGGATTTGCAAAAGGTGGCCAAGAAATCATCGCTGCAGTTGCCGCGGCAACCGGAAATCGAGCACGCCGTGGTTGAAACGGAGTACCTTGTCGGACCCGGGGACGTCTTTAATATCATCATTGGCGGTCAAACCGGTGATGAACAGCAATTGATGGTTTCGCCCGAAGGAGAGCTGGTTTTTCCGGCGGTCGGGCCCATCAAGGTTGACGGTTTGACTTTGGCGAGGACCAAGGATCTTGTCAAAGCTCATCTTCAGACGAGATACCTGGCCAAGGATATTTCCGTTTCCCTGGTGCAGTTGCGCACTTTTCGCGTCGCCGTCAGCGGCGCCGTTTATTTTCCCGGCCTTGTCGTCGTAAACGGCATGAGTCGGGTTTCCGATGCTCTCTTTTTAGCCGGCGGACTGGTGGAGCCGCCGCCGCCGTTTCCCCGGCCCGAGAATCCGCTCAGGAAAGAACAAACATCGTTGAAACAAAAAACCGAGACGACGATTAGCGAGGAAGATTATAAAAAGCTGCAAGGCGACGCCGCTTCGAAACGGAACATTGTCATCAAGCGCCGGGACGGGTCAAGTTTACGCGCTGATTTGCTAAAGTTTGAACGCACCGGCAACCTGGATGCCAACCCATACCTGCATGACGGCGACGTCATCATAATTCCCACCGTGCAGGAAGATGTCGGCAAAATATCCATTGCCGGCGCCGTCAGGTCTCCGACGACCTTTGAATACTCCTCCGGCGATCGCCTGCGCGACTTGCTTGACATGGCGCACGGGTTTTCCGTCAACGCCGATTCCAGTAAAATCGAAATTGTACGTTTTGTTGAAAACAGCAGCCGTGCGCAAGAAGTAGAGGTAGAATTCGATTGGTCCGATTCCGTCCTGGTGCGGCAGGCCCTGGATACGCCGCTGCAGCCGGACGACCGCGTTTTTGTGCGCAGTATGCCTAAATTTCATCAAAAGAGAACCGTGGAAATACGCGGCGAAGTCAAATATCCGGGCGAGTATGCGTTGCTCGAAAATGCGACGACGCTCACCGATATCATCAATCTCGCCGGCGGTTTCACCAGCGAGGCTGCGCTGAACGCCGCTTATGTCGTCAGGCGTTCTTATGAAAATCGCAAGGACCCGGATTTCGAGCGCCTCGACTTTATGAGGGTGCAGGAGATGGAGCGCAGCGAGAAAGCCTATTATCGCGAGCGCGCCCGGGAAATCAAGGGCCTGGTGTCCACGGATTTTATCGCCCTGTTTGAGAACGGCGAGGAGCAATATAACATCAAGCTCGCCGATAAAGACTTGATTGTGGTGCCGGCCAAAGAGTACGCCGTTTACGTCGTCGGTCATGTCAAAAACCCGGGGCTGGTGCCTTATACGCCGGGGAAAAAAGCGAGCTATTATATCGAGAGAGCCGGCGGCTACAATATTGGCGCCTGGAAGAGCCGGGTGCGGGTGAAAAAGGCCGGCACCGGTGAAATGCTCAGCGCCAAAAGCACCATCGTGGAAATGGGGGACATGGTGTTTGTGCCCGAAAAAATCAAACAGGAAAATCTCATCCGCGACATTGCACTCATCACCGTGCAGGCGGCGACAGTCGTCTTACTTATCGTGCAGGCAAACTGGTACGCCAGCAGTTCAGGCGGTTTCGTACGCTGATGAGAATATAAAAAAGCCTCGCAATGCGAGGCTTTTTTTATAAAGCGAGAATTGGAATTATTTTTTTCTGAATTTCCCCGGCGACGCCGACCTCCCCGTCATCCGTGACAAAGACATCGATTTCCGTGCGAAAGCCGATTTTTTCTTCCGGCATGTAGATGCCCGGTTCGATGGAAAAGCACGTCCCCGGCAGGACAAGTCGTTCATCCTTGGTTTCAAGATTGTCGATATGAACGCCGTTGCCGTGCACCTCTTCGCCGATGTTGTGACCGGTGCGATGGGTGAAATACTTGCCATAGCCCGCATCAATGATGACCTGTCGACAGGCGTCATCCACCTCCCATCCGTGCACGGGAATGTTTTTCACAAAGCGTTCTCTGACAAAATCAAGAGCGGCGTCGCGTGCTCGAGCCGCGACCTGAAAGATGTTCTCCAGTTTTTCCGGGACGGTGTCGCCGACATAGCCCATCCATGTGATGTCGTAAAAAATGCTGCCGGGACGATTCTTCTTCGCCCACAGATCCAAAAGCACAAGATCGCCTTTTTTCATCTCAAAGCTGTTCTCTTTTGTGGGTTCAAAGTGCGGGTCCGCCGCATGTTCATTAACGGCGACGATCGGCCCGTCTCCCCAGAACATGTCGTTCTCGCGCATAAGCTGGTGCATAAAGGCTTGAATCTCAAACTCGCGCGGGTTTTTACCGGCGCGGATGCGTTTTGCGATTTCCTTAAAGGTTTCATTCTTGACTATATGCATAATTTCGCCGGCCTCTTTGTGACTCCTCAAGTCCGCATCGGTGAGGTGCGCTTCAAACTTGCCGACAAGGTCGCCGCTGGAAACCACGGCAACGCCAAAACTGCGAATCAGCTCCACAGTGCCCGCATCGACGATGGATACGTAGGGAATGGCGTTGTTGGGGGAGTATTGCATGGCGACTGTTTTGCAGGATTTTAGAATGCTTTCGAGTTTTTGCTGCTGTTCCTGCCAGGAAAGGTAGATGTGTTTGTCGCCCGGGAGATGATCGCATCGCCAGGGTTCAATGCGATGCACTAATTTTTGCGGCCGCCCGTGCGCCGGAATGAAATAGTACCAGCGGCGGGAGGCGAAGCGCGAGGCATCCATGTGCAAGACGCGGGCGGCTATGGCATCCCGGTTATGGAAGTCATAAAATAACCAGCCATCGATTTCAGCCCGTTGCAATTCCTGTTGAATGGCCTGCAAGTCCATTTCGTTCTCCTTAAAATTAGGCGGTCGGCGAGTTCGAGCGAATAAGACGTTTCAGCATACGTTCAATATCGTCGATCTTGTCGTCCAGTTCATTGTAGTTTTTTAACAAACCCAAATCGTTTGCGAGCAGCAAGAGGTATGAAAGCTCCTGGACGGCATTCAAGGCGCCGCGATAGTAGTAAAGCTTGGGCTTTTTGCCCCGTTTTTTAAAGCCGATGGAAATGTTGCTTGGAACGGATGCCGCAATAGTGCGGATCTGCGATGCCAGTGCATCGGTCTCTTTTTTGGAGAGCTTGGCCTTGTACAAAGCAAGAACAAGCTCGTGGCTTTTCTGCCATACGACCAGATCGTGAAATGATTCGACTTTTCTGGATATCATTGTGGATCGCCTTTCTCTGTTAGGTTTTAGGCTCGAGGGTTTCGTCGTGGATAATGGTAACATAAAAACGACGGATAGCGTAGCGATTATTTCGAAAAATCTGATTTTATTTAAAGTATTCATTTTGTTCAGGAAAAACAAATACTTTAAAAATTTTGGTAATTTGGCGGATATTGCTTAAATTGAACATAATTTTGGTGAACCCGGATTCTGTGAGGAAAAAATGACTCGATACAAGGTTGGCATCATTGGCGTCGGAAAGCTGGGCGCCTTTCATTGCAATGCGATAACGCAACTGGATAATGCCGAGCTGGTCGGCATCTTTGATGTTGATAAAGCCAGGGAAAAGGAAATGGCCGAAAAATTTCATTGTACGCCATTTGCCGCGGAAGCTGATTTGTTTGATGCCGTCGACGTCGTCGGCGTCATCGTGCCGACGAGCGCGCATCTTGAGGTTGTCAAAAAGGCGCTTGTCGCCGGCAAACCGGTCTTTGTTGAAAAGCCGATCGCCGCAACCGTTGCCGAGGCGAAGGAAATCGTTTCTTTGGCGCAGGCGAGGAACCTGCCCGTTCAAGTCGGTCACATCGAACGTTTTAACCCGGCCATTCGTGCTCTGAATGCTTTTGAACTTGCGCCGATGTTTATCGAGTCGCACCGCCTGGCGCCGTTTGATCCACGCGGAACGGACGTCGCCGTCGTTTTGGATTTGATGATTCATGATATCGACATCATCTTAAATCTGGTCAAGTCGCCGGTGAAAAGCATCCATGCGAATGGCGTGGCCATAGTTTCGGACGAGGTTGACATTGCCAATGCGCGCATCGAGTTTGACAACGGCTGCGTCGCCAATGTCACCGCCAGCCGTATTTCGCAGCGCAAAATGAGAAAGATGCGTCTTTTCCAAAAAGACGCCTATGTGTCCATAGACTTTCTTCTTCGTTTGACCGAGCTTTTTCGTTTATCCGATGAAAGCAGAGAGAGCAACGTCGCCATAAATTTGGGACAAATAGACAAGGGGAAATACAGGAGAAACATCCTTTACGAAAAACCCCCGGTTCCGGAAGGGGATGCCATGCAGACGGAATGGCAGAGCTTTTTTCATGCCATTGAAACCGGTGAACCGCCGATAATCAGCGCCCTCGATGGCTTGAGAGCGTTGGAGGTGGCGCTGCAAATCCGATCCAGGATCAATGAATCCATACACTAATCATCGGGCCTGATTCTATGTCAAAGAAAATAATGATAATCGCCGGCGAGGCCTCCGGCGACCTGCACGGCGGCAAACTGGTGACGTCGCTGTTGCAGCAACAGCCGGACGCGGAAATTTTCGGCGTCGGCGGCGACAACATGAAAAAGGCGGGGATGGAATTGCTGTTTCATGTCGAGGACCTGGCTTTCATGGGGTTTACCGAAGTGATCAAGCATCTCGGCGATATCAAAAAAGTTTTTAATTCACTCATCCGGGAGGCGCAAGCTCGCAAGCCGGATATCATTGTGCTCATCGACTATCCCGGCTTTAATTTACGTTTCGGTAAAAAGGCAAAATCCCTTGGTTTTCGCATTTTTTATTTTATAGCGCCGCAAGTTTGGGCATGGCATCAAAGTCGCGCAAAAAAAATGGCCTCCTTTATCGACCGCATGGCCGTACTATTTGATTTTGAAGTCGACTTTTTCAAGAGATACGGCATAGATGCTCGTTTTGTCGGCCATCCTCTGCTGGACGGGTTGCAGTTAAAATTATCCGAGACCGGGTTTCGCCGCACGTTTTCATTGCCGGTCGATGCGCCGCTGCTGGGATTGTTTCCGGGAAGCCGCAACCAGGAGATCGATCAGCTTTTACCGACCATGTTGCAAACGGCGCGTCGGTTGCGCGAGAAACATGCGCAAATTGTCGTCGCCGTAAGTCAGGCTGATACCATCAGCGACGCCCAAATTGGCGACCACCTTGCCGGATACGAAAATATCGCCGTTATCAAAGGCGCGGCTTACGAGTTGATGAATTATTCCCGATCGGCTATGGTGGCTTCGGGCACGGCCACGCTGGAGACGGCCTGTTTTCAGACGCCGTTCGTCATTATTTACAAAGTGTCCTCGTTTTCCTATTTTATCGGCAAACGCGTGGTCAAAATTCCTTTCATTGGTCTTGCCAATATTGTCGCCGGCAGGCAAGTTGTCCAAGAGTTCATTCAAGAAAATGCCTCCCCGGAAAATATTCTTGCGGAAATGGAGAAATGTCTTTTTGACGACGAATACCGCCGACAAAAAAAAGAAGATTTGTTGCGAATCAAGCAAAAGCTTGGCGCTCCGGGGGCTTCGGAACAAACGGCGAAACTTGTGCTTGAAATGATTTAATTGTTACAACTGATTTGTGATAATGAATAAAAAAAGAAAAAAAGAAATTCTGCAATATATAGCCATCAAACTGTCGTGGCTGCTCATCCTTGCTTTTGGAAAATTGGCAAGGATAACCGTGAAAAATCAAAAGCACCATAAAACAGCGCTAAACAGTGGGCATCCCGTTTTGTACATTACCTGGCATGGTAAAATGTTGGCCCCCATTTATGTCATGCGCAATTCCAAGATCGTCGCCATGGTCAGCGAGCACGGCGATGGAGAGATCATCGCACAAACGATTCTCAGACTCGGCTACAAGACGGTTCGTGGATCGAGCACGCGCGGCGGTCAAAGGGCTTTTCGCGAAATGCTGAAGCTGTTAAAAAACGGGCGTCATTGCACAGTCCTGCCCGATGGTCCGAATGGGCCCCGTTTTGTTATGAAGATGGGAGCGATACTTCTCGCTCAGAGATCCGGGGGCTATTTGTTGCCGCTCACTTTTTCCGCCGAGAAGCCAATTGAAATGAATTCCTGGGACAGGTTTACGCTATGGCGACCGTTCTCGCGAGTGTCGGTCTTGTACGGCAAGCCGATTCTTATTCCACGCAAGTTGAGTCCGGCGCAACTGGAGTACTATCGAAAGTTTGTCGAGCAGAAAATGCATGACTTGCAGCGAGAGGCGGATGAGTTTTTTGGATAATAAATGGCCGGCCATTCTTTTATGGCCCCTATCCGTCTTGTACGGTTTTGCTATACGTGTACGAAATTTTTGCTATGACAAGGGTTTGTGTAAAAGCTACACTGTCGACTGCAAAGTGATAAGCGTGGGCAATGTAACCGTCGGTGGAACCGGAAAGACGCCGACAGTACAATATCTCTTTGAAAAACTGTCGTCGCTTGGCAAACGAGTCGCCATCTTAAGCCGCGGATATGGAAGGACGACAAAGGGCGGCGTGCTTGTCTCGGACGGCGAAAAAATATGGTGCACTGCAAGAGAGGCCGGCGATGCACCCTTTCTGTTGGCTTTGTCGTGTTTCGGCGCTATTGTTGCTGTGGACGAGGATCGCATTCGAATGGCCCGCAAGATCGTCGCAAAGTATTCTCCGGATGTCATTATTCTGGACGATGCATTTCAACATCGGAGAATACGGCGGGACCTTGATATTGTGATGATCCGCAGCGGCAAGCCGTTTGGCAACGGTTTTTTGCTGCCGGCGGGTCCGTTGCGAGAACCGTTGCAAAGTTTGCGACGATCGCATTTGATCCTTGCCAGCGGCAAAGATGATTCCGTTAAAAAGATAACGGCAAAAGAGAGGATTCCAGTCGTCAATTTTCATTATAAAGTTCGGGATATTCGGAATAAGCACGGTTACGTTTCAGCGACCGAGTTGTCTGGAAAAGATATCATTGCCTTTTGCGGCATCGCCAATCCGACAAGTTTTTTGCAAACGCTGGCTAATTTTCATGTGAACATTTTAGACTTTGCAACGTTTCAAGACCATCATCGATACACAGAAAAAGATTTAATGCAGCTTCGTTTCCGCTCCCAACGCTTGGCATCAAACTATATCATTACAACTGAAAAAGATTGGGTAAAGCTCCCACAGGATGAGCTTGATGATGCGTGGTTGTATGTGCGCATCGGCATTATCCCGGAAGAGGAACAAGTCATAGTGTCTCGTTTTGAGATGGTTTTTTAAAAAGTGTATCAAGATTATACAAAAAACACTTGCGTTATATGGTTCAATTTCTTATAATGTAGATGCTAACATACAGTTGGTTAATTGGAGATGTTTATTGTGGAAGAAAAAAGAAGACCAAAAATATTGATTGTCGATGACGACAAGAATATTTGCAAGATGATTGAGGCAAGTCTTCGAAAAGAGAGAAAGTACGATATAAATACAGCGTTGAGCGGCGAAGCGTGTTTAAAGATTATTAAAGAAGAGTTGCCGGATCTTTGCCTGGTTGACATCCAAATGCCGGGCATCGATGGCATCGAAACCCTGAAGCGAATCAAGGAAGAAGATCCTCGCGTGCCGGTGATCATGATGACAGCGCACGGCACCATCGAGCGCGCGGTGAACTCGATGAAACTCGGCGCCTACGACTTGTTGACAAAGCCGTTCGCGCGCGACCGCTTGCTGGTTACTGTTCAAAACGCCCTGATCAACAGCTCACTGCAAAGAGAAGTAAGCGAACTGCGTTCAGAGTTGAAAAGCAAATACACTTTTTCGAATATTGTCGGTCAAAGCGGCATCATGCAGGATGTCTTTCGGTCGGTAGAAAAAGTTATGGACAGCAATGTAACCGTTTTGATTCAGGGCGAGAGCGGCACCGGCAAAGAGCTTATTGCGCGGGCGATACACTACCATTCTAAAACGAGAGCGAACAAACCATTTGTCGCCGTCAATTGTTCCGCGTTGCCTGAATCTTTGCTCGAGAGCGAGCTCTTTGGTCACGAGAAAGGTTCTTTTACGGGCGCCGCGGGACGTCGAATCGGCAAGTTTGAACAGGCCAATGGCGGCACTATTTTTCTCGATGAGATCGGCTTGATGACGCCGGCAACGCAATCCAAAATTCTGCGCATTCTGCAGGAGCGCGAATTTGAACGAGTCGGCGGCAATGAATTAATAAAGGTCAATGTTCGCGTCATTTCCGCCACCAATAAAGATCTGGAAGAAGAAATGAAAAACGGAACTTTTCGCGAAGACTTGTTTTATCGCATTTCTGTTTTTCCGATTAAATTACCGGCCCTTCGTGAGCGCAAGGAAGACATTCCTCTCCTCGCAGCTCATTTCCTGAAAAAATATAATGAACAAGAAGGAAAAGAGGTTGACGGCATCTCTTCGGATGCACTGGACCTTTTAATGGCTTATAATTGGCCCGGCAATGTCCGCGAACTTGAGAATGCCATGGAACGCGCCGTTGTGCTTGCCAACAGCTACGAAATCACAGCCAAAGAGCTGCCGCCTGCTGTCCGCTCACTGGGTGAAAAACGAATATACGAATCCGACAACACGCTGGCTAGTTGGATTGAAAAGTTAGAAGAGCAGGCGCTGCGTCAAGCATTGCTCGAATGCGAAGGAAATATCTCCAAAACCGCAAAACAGTTAGGCATCGGCAGGGCGACCATCTATCGCAAGGCAAAAAAATACGGGCTTCCGATGGTCAAGACGAGTTGATTTTCACTTCACGTTTTGTGGTTTATGGGCGAATCCCTTCTTAAGGGTTCGCCCATTTTTGTTTTAGTGTGATACACTGTTTCGCTTGTACACAGCCCTTGTGTTACAATCCTCCGAATGAGCTTCATTTACCCCCTGTTTTTAAAGATTTACAGCGTAACAACATGCTAAAAAGTGGTATGTAATTTGCTTAAAACAGTTCATCAGAAATGCATCGTTTTCTGCCAAGTGTGTGGGCGCCATTTCTGAGAACCCGCAGATGGATGCTATCTGTAACGAGTGTGGCAGAGTTTCTAATGTGAAGTGCGGGGAATGCGGATAGCAAGTGACTCAAATGAAGTTGGGAACAATGGAGAAAACAAGTTTAGCTCAGTTGGTACGCGATATTTGTGCAGGCGATTATTCCCAGGCACAATTGGTTGAATTCATTAATTTGACTCAGAAAATCTCTCTCGGATATCTCAAATACCAGGAAATTATTGGTAAGCGAATATCCGGCGAGCGGGTTGATACAACACTAGAGTTGCAAGACCTTGCGGTTGATTGTATTGCAGAGCTGTTCAGCGGCGATGGAAATGGCAACTTCCCGCAGCTTAAAAAGTATTATGAACCCAAATATGAAGAAACTCAAAATATTGACGACGCCGAGGTTCTTATTTTAACTCGCCGGTTGGTGGTGCGCAAGACAAAGCAGGAGCTGTCACGAATTTTCCGGGAACGCGATCCGGAGGGCGCCAAAATTGTTCGCAACATAAAGGTCGCTATTCGGACATCCGAAAAGCTTGCCATGTTCGCTGACTTGGGTAAAGAATATGTTTTTTATAAAAATGGCCTCGAATTAAATCCGAATGAACCTGTCGACGTCGATTTGATCGCCGGCTATTTGCGCAGAAAGAACCCCCCCATTCCTGAAGACCTGCTGCACACACGTTTTATTGACATTTATAATCCTTCCGATTCTGTTTCGAGTTCCATCCGAAAATTGCTGAGGACCGTTCACGATTTTAACGACTATCAGAACTTTCTGCCGATAGAAGTGATCGTAAAATTAATACGACGAGTGAAATTCAATGCCGTTAAAGAAAAACTTGCCGCCGATGATTCCGTTCCCACTCCTCTTGATGTGCTGGAAGTCAAAGAGATCGAGAGCTATATAGATGTGGTGATGGAAAAAGTCGAAAGAAAAATAAACACACAGTACCTTCGTTCCAATAAACTGGATTATCAACGCGCAGAGATTTATGCCAAAGCTCTGAGAGATGTTTTAAACGACCTCATCCAAAAAAAGGACAATTCATCGTACTTTAGGAATCTTCGATTCTACTTGCCTGAACTTACGCAGAGAGAATACCGACAGAATGAAAGATCGGTGTTCGAATATCTTGCCAAAGTTGCCAAAAGAGAGTTTCGGAAACATTTAAAAGAATTGCTTTAAATTTTTCCGTAAAATCTGTTTCTTGTCTGTACTCTTTAATAGTTTTTCACCAAAAAGGTGATGGACAATTAAACGGTCACTTTGGCAAAAAGATCTGTGTATTATGAAAAAACAAGAAACGACCTTCAAAGGTAGTTGTGAGCACAGCAACCTAACGGAATTGCTGTATCTGGGCCAACTTGAAAATGAAGAGGAAAAAAAGCTCGCCCAACTTCATTTACAACAGTGCCCTGTTTGCAAGAGGACATTTTCAGAACTTGAGCAACAATATCGATTTATAGAAAAAGAGATTCAAAAACCGGTCACAAATAAAACATTGGATCTGGCGAAGGAGGTAGGCTCAAAGGATACAAAGTATGGGCTTTTGATTTGTGAACCGGTCGAATCGGCAAAGACGAACAAAAAGGCGGCGCCTTACAAAGCCAAAGTCCTTTTTACCGCCAATGGCGCCGGAAATACAAAGAATAAAAAACTGGCCGATTTTAATCTAAAGTCTCTACCTGAAGACAGCATTGCTATTCGGGCTATGACCGACAAAAAGTGTAATAAACTGTTGTTGTATCTTTGGAGTCCTCAAAATGAAGACTTTGACGGTTGGGAGCTTAAAATTTCGGGAGAGGCAAAGGCAGTTTTTAATCTGTCAGGCATGTCTCAGATTCCCCTGATGGAAATTGAAGATCTGAATGGAAAAGTGATCTATTTCAAAGAAAGGCAAACGGCATTCGCATCCGGAAATAGATTTACAAATATAAAGAGTTCAATCACGACTCTGTAAAAATTAAAGTTCTTTTAAAAGCCGGATGCATATCCGGCTTTTTTTTTGATAAATAGCTTGCTTTGGTTTCCAATTTTAGATACATTTTTTCATAAGATATTGGAAAAATATATACTTGGCCATCTATGAACGAGCGCAGCATACTTATCGTCGACAGCGACCAAAAGAACCTCATGGTTATGGAAGCAAATTTCCGGGAGGCCTCATTCGTTACGGCAACTGCAAAAAGTGACAATGAAGCTTTGAGGATCCTTAAAGACGATTCGTTCAACATAGTGCTGTGCGCCCTAAGCGCCCCTAATATTGATGGTTACCAGGTGCTCAAGGAAATTCAGCGAAATCCGGCAAAAGAGGGGCCGCATGTTATTTTTCTCTCAATTAAAAGCGATATTTGGAATCGAGTCAAAAGCCTGAAGCTAGGGGCGAAGGACTATATTGTCAAGCCGGTCCACGCAAGCGAAGTTTTGGCCAGGGTCAATATGGTTATCAGGCGGTTGCAGCGAGAGGGGGAAAGGCAAACGTCCGTGAACAACCAAATCAGTGGACGTCTGGAAGACCTTGCCGTGATCGACTTGATTGAAATTTTTGGAGCAGAGAAAAAAACGGGTATTTTAACCATTAATAATGAAAACGGTCATAGTGGGCAAATCGTATTCAACCGGGGGCAGGTTATTAGCACCAACACACAAGCACTGCGATCTGAAGAAGCTGTATATAAAATGATGCATTGGAATCGCGGACGGTTTTCCATGCTGTTCACGGATGTGCATGTGGAAGATGAATTTACAATAAGCAATATGGGGCTTTTATTGCAAGGAGCCAAAAGGATGGACCTTAGAAATGAACTATTGAAACAACTTCCTTCGCTCGAGGCTGTAGTCATCACTACTTCAAATTTTAAAAAAATAACATCTCAGAAAGAGATGAACAGCGAACTCAAGGAGTTTTTGACTCTCTTTGATGGCGAGAGAACGCTAGGTCGAATTCTTGACGATAGTCATGAAAATGAGATTGTGACATTGAAGAGAATGGTAAAATTATATAAATTGGGCTTCCTGCATGTCCTTCGAAATTTTTCCAAAGAACGCCCCTTGCAATTCCGATCCGAGCAAGAGGAAGAACATCCGCAATATGTTCCTTTTGACGTCTCCGGGGATTTCGAAGATGAGCTAGAGGAAGACGAATCCGCCTCGGAGAGCGATGAACTTCAATCTCGACCGCTTTCGGACTCCGGGGCCGGCGATTTCGATTTAAACGACGAGGAAACCTTTCTTGCATCCGACGAGCAAGATGCTTTTAAAAAGAGTCCCCAACCCCGGGAGGATGCTGACGCGGCCGGCCATCGAGAGGAGCAAAGCGTTACAGACCGATCCGGCGCCGGCAAGAATCTCATTGTGATAAGCACAAAGCCAAAACATCTCAAGCTTTTTATTGAAAACCTGGCTTCTGATGTTGAAAAAACCGACGTCAAACCGAATGCGGCAAACATATACTTGGGGGCCGTAAAGTTGCGAGGCGGCGCCAGCGTTAATGTACTCGGTATGACCCCGGATGAGGCGGTGACGGATATGATGCTCCATTTTTCCAAACTTACCCTTGGTTGTATGTTGCTCATCGACAGCGCCTCGGCGAATTGGAACTATCACAGGTATCTCTACAAAACATTGCGCAAGAAACTGAATGTGCCTATTCTCATTGTTTGCATCGATGGCGAGCATGAGATAGATTTGCAATCCAAAAAAATACGCGACCAGATGGAAATTGATAAAGATACGCCCGTGCGCTTTATTTCCGCAATTGATCCCAACAGCGTACGTCGCGTGCTTTTCACTTTGCTGAATGCTTCTGCAAATGAAAAGATGCCTGAACCCCAAAGAGAAAGCTTTGCGACAAAGTGAGCTACCAGACTTCATTTCACATATTGGTTTTGGACAAGCTTTCTGTAGAAGTTGAGCGACTGTTGCAACTCTTAAAAGACAGCGGTTACAAGGTCACCCATACTGCGGATTCCCAGGAGGCGTTGCGGCTTTGCCTGGCAAGCGCCCCGGACTTGATCATTGTCAATATTGATGAAAGAGACAGGGAAAACATTGATTTTTTTCGACAAGCCAAGAGTCATTTTTCCACGCGCTCGACGCCGATTATCATAACAACCGAAGCTGCTGACCATCGCAAGCGGGTCGAGTACATTGAGATGGGGGCGGACGATTTGGTGTTAAAGCCTTATTATCCTGAAGAGGTTGTCGCCAGAGTGGGCAACATTTTTCAAGACTATAAAAGCCCTCTTATTTCAAAAACTGTCGAGCGCGGCTTTGTGGGCAATCTTGGTGAAATGGACCTGATCGACCTGATTCAAACGATGGAGCTTGGCGGGAAGTCGGGGGTTATTCATCTCAATCGAGGCGATAAGGAAGGCCAGGTTTATATTTATAAAGGCAAAATCGTCGACGCGGTTGTCGAAGATTATAATTCAGTCGAGCGGGCTTTTCTGCACATGCTTACGTGGATTAACGGGACTTTTTATGTGATTTTCCAAGATGTGGCGGTCAACAAGCCGTTGACGGACAATAACCAGGAATTATTCGACGAGGCGACAAAAATTATAGATCAATGGCGAAAGGTGACCGGAGATCTGCCATCGCTTCATACGCAACTTGTTGCCGTGAGCGACAAACCGGCTCATTCGTTGGACTACCAGGAAAAGCAGATGCTCGCTGCTTTTAAGGAACCGCGCACAATTTTGCAGGCGATTGATCACAGCGAATATGACGACATTGCCGGCTTGAAGATCATAAAATCCTTGTTGGAAATGGGCTTGTTGATCGAACAGGAAGTTTCATACAGCGAAGAAAAAAATAAAGCCAGTTTGTCGCATTTAAACGGGCTTGGGCCGCGCCGATTCAAAAACAAATATTCGCATATTTTTGCCATTTTTCAAAGAAATAAAAAGGGCCGGGACGAATTGACGCCGCCTCGCACCTCTGTCGCCGGCGCTGCTGCTGAAATGCAGCAGATTGTCGCGCCGAAAAATAAAATTCATAATCGCATTCGCCTGACAAAGGCAGAACTGTTATTGATTCGTCAGAAACTTGGCGCCTGAAATGTCGTTTTTAAGCATACAAAAAGATACACATCGTATCGGCGAGTTTATCGTCGCCGGCCCCTCGTTGACATTGCAGAAGAGGTTTATTACGCATCTGTGTAATGAAGTTATCATCACCAATAACAACACGGTGTTTGGCAGAAGCAAGGTGACCGACGAATTGCAACTGTTTTTTTACGGCATTGGCGAAAAGGAGCAATATGTTGATTTTGCGTGGGACCTCCTGGCGCCGAAAATGCTCGGCTATATTCTGGTTTTCAACTGGTATGATGGCAACGAATTTTCAAGCGCTCAACAGTTGCTGGACGAGTTGTCGTCGCAAATCGATTGCCACGGCATTGTGGTCGGGGATGTCTCCGAAATGTCCCTGCCCATTGACCCGAAAATTTACGAACAGGGTTTTTCTTTCTCCCCCAAACTTTATTTTACGCTTTGGGATTCAACAATAAAATCGGATGCAAAAAATGTATTGAAAATTCTGGTGGATTCGTTAATCAACCATTTTGAGTAAAGATGATAGAAAGCTATTCAAATACAAGCGTCGCCGTTCACCCCGGCGTCCAGTTGCAGTTTTTACGCTACCTGCTGATGGGCTTGTCTCCGAACCCGTTAATTGAAAATATGGAGGCGGTCGAGTTGGCGGCGGTTTATGATTATATCTGGGAAAAGGCGCTGGAAATAGGCATTCGCGTCAAGGGCGATCGTTTTTCGCAAACCGATATGTTGAAAAGGCTGAAATCGGTTGAACAGTATAAAATGGAAGTTGACTGCACCGAACCGGGGCAGCGATGTATATCCGAAGAGTGCCTCCTTAAAGAGGCCGCTTGCGTTAAAACAAGGTTAAAGGAACAATTTAACCGACTTTATAATATGGTTTCGGAATACTTGGGCATTGAATTTAAAGCATAAAATAATTTTCATGCTGCAACGCCGCCCCGGCATTGAATTGTTTGTACTGTTTCTTGTCGCTTGTAATCTTATGTTCTCTTCTTCTCTTCTTTCCCAGAAAAATGAAAACCTTACAATGGAACGGGGTTCCTTCCTTATTCATTTTGCGGCGTCGGACAGCGCTTATGCCAGACAGGCCGGCGACATTCTCGCCAAGGCCTATGAAGAAATCTCTTTCGATCTTGACATTCAAACGGATGAAACGTTCAACGTTTATATTATGCCGACCCGCCGCAGCTTTTTGGACGCCCTGGAAGGGAAATTGCCAAAATGGACCGGCGCATTCGCCGTTCCGTCGCAGCAGCTTATGGTTATAAAATCGCCAAGATGGGACAGAAGCGAGAATTACCGACATACGCTTGTGCACGAGTTGCTGCACCTGCTTGTCCACAATTATCTTGGCGTGCGCGATTTGCCTCGTTGGCTCGATGAAGGGATGGCGATTTTCTATTCCGGCGAGGATCGCTGGAAGACGGATGTCGCCGTATCAAAGGCGCTGGCCACCGGCTCCGTCATTCCCCTGTCCGAAGTGGATGATGTTTTAAAGTATCATAGAGCCAAAGCGGATTTGGCCTACCAACAAAGCTTCTCCGCCGTGTTTTATTTGTTGACCACTTATGACATCGAGGCCTTGCGGGAGATTATTTACAGCCTCAAAGAGGGCCTCGGCATTGATGAAGCATTTCGCCGGGCAACGGGAAGCAGTTTCAATGACTTTGAGGAAGAGTGGCGCAACTATATAAGGAGGACGCACAAATGGTTGTGGCTCTATGAAATTGATAATTATGTATGGGTTTTTATTCTGGCGCTCACTGTGTTTGCCTTTATTCTCCGTCATTTTCACAACAAACGGGTCGAACGCAACTGGCGGAATGATGATCTTTTTGAGCCGTTGCAGGACGAACCGGATGATCCGTAATCTTTTGTTGTGAATTACTGTGTGAATACTTAAATTCAGCAATGAATACCTGGAAGGACAAATTAGAATATAAAGCGCTTCTTGCTGTTGTCAGAATCGTTCATTCCTTATCGCCCCAGGATGCCGTCAAACTCGGGCGGCGCCTCGGCGACTTTGCCCACTATTTCATTCCCATTCGAAAATCGGTGGTTTATGAAAATCTGGCAAATGCCCTGCCTGAAAAATCGTCCAAAGAAAGAAAAAGAATAGCCCGCTTGACGTTTCAGAGTTTCGGACAAACATTTATCGAATTTTTACGAAACCCTGTGCGTTCGAGAGAAGAGACGCTCGAACGAGTTGTTTTTCATAACAAGGCGTTGTTGCAGGAGGCGTACAATGCCGGCAATGGCGTTTTGTTGATGAGCGGTCATTTTGGCAGTTGGGAGATGATGGCCTGCGCCGTGACCGCTTTGGGATACCCGCTTGTGGTCATTGCGCGGCCGCAGCGCAACCGGCTGGTCGATGCCCTGATCAATCAATATCGTCAGGCGGCGGGGATTGAAACCGTATCGCTCGGCATGGGCGTGCGCGCCTTTTTGCGGGCGTTGAGGCAGAATAAATTTGTCGCCATCCTCGCGGATCAGGATGCGCATCGTGAAGGCGTTTTTGTCGACTTTATTGGCTTGCCCTCGTCCACCGCTCCCGGGCCGGCCGTATTCGCATTGAAGACCGGAGCTGATATCGTCTTTGTCACCTCCGTCCTTCGGCGTGATGGAAAATATGACGCCTATTTCGAAAAGATCGAAAGCAAGGATTTGTACGGCGTCACGGATGAAAATATTCGCATCATCACCCAAAGACATGCCAAAAAACTGGAAGAGAAAATACGTCGCTGGCCGCACCACTGGTTCTGGATGCACAGAAGGTGGAAGACGACCCAGAGAGACGGGCGACGAGTCAATAAAGAGGAAGAATAAAATTGAAGATCAGCGGGTTTTCATTTGTTCGAAACGGCGTTAAGCTTTATTATCCTGTTGTTGAAGCAATTAAATCCATTCTACCGATCGTGGACGAATTTGTTATAGCCGTAGGCAAGGGCGATGAGGACGATGACACTCGCGACAGAATCGTCGAAATCGGCGACCCTCGAATTAAGATCATTGATACGGTTTGGGATGAGAAGCATTACAAAGGCGGCATTGTAAATGCTATCCAGACGGACATTGCCATGAAGTCTTGCACGGGCGACTGGCTTTTTTATCTGCAGGCGGATGAAGTTGTGCATGAAAAAGATTTGCCGGTGATTGAATCTCGATGCCGGGAATTGTTGGACGATGAAAAGGTGGAGGGTCTGCTTTTTAGGTACAACCACTTTTGGGGCGACTATGAGCACTATCACTCCGGTCATGGGTGGTATAAGAACGAGATCAGGATCGTGCGTAATAAACCGGAGATACATTCCTGGCAGAGCGCTCAAAGTTTTCGTCGTTTTGACTATTATGATAATCCCAGACAACCCGACGGTCACCATAAACTGCTTGTTGCTCGCGTTGACGCTGAAATCTATCATTATGGCTGGGTGCGCCCTCCGCATTTTATGCAGAATAAACGACGCTCCCTGGATGCCGTCCACTGGGGGGTGAAAAAGGCGGAGCACTATTATAACAACGCCCCCGCCGAGTTTGACTATGGCCCGTTAAATTTGCTGAGCCGATTTGAGGGGACGCATCCTCAGGTGATGCAAGATATGATCGCCAAGATGGATTGGAAAGACAAGTTGCAATACTCGGGCCGCCCCGATCCCGCACGCGAACCGCATAAACACGAAAAGTGGCGCAACAGAATTCTCTCTTTCATCGAACGAACAGTCTTGCACGGAAGGGAGCTTGGAGGCTTTCATAATTACACGTTGGTGAAAAGATGACGTGGAAAATAAACACAACTTTTATTACAACGGTTGACCACAATGTGGGCGATGATTTTGTCCGCGAAGGATTAAAATATCTGCTCAAGCGTTGTTTCAAGGGGGCGGCGCTGCACTTTGAAAATATTCACAAGCACTCCCCCATTACGTCCCGTTTTGGCTTTGAAAAGCGGAAAAACCTGAAAAAAGCGAACAAGATTGACAGAAGAATGCCCTTATGGATGACCAAAGATCGAATTTTACAGGCGGATATTGTTATACAGAGCGGCGCCCCGGTTTATTGGTGTCATGACGCCGTCAAAAGCCATTGTTATCAAAACGAGTGGTTTTCGCCGCTTATTCGGCGCCGTTTTTTGCGCAACAAGAACGCGCGCTTGCTGAACCTTGCGGCGGGCTCCTGCCAGACATATTTTTCAGACGGCTCTGAATTCTGCCCCGCCTGCAACGCATATATCCAAGAGTTCTATGATTTGGCGGCAGTGACAACCCTGCGCGACAAGGTCGCCGCCAATATTTTGCACAACATCGGGCTTCATGCGCCGCTTGTGCCGTGCAGCTCCATTTTTGCTCCGGACGAATACGGCCTCAAGCGGGGCGAAGGCGATTACGCCGTCGTCAACTACATGCCGCTGGCGGCGCATTATGACTTTGGCCAGAATATTGACGCCAGGCAATGGCGGGACATTTTTTCGCGGTTTTATTTCGAATTGAAAAAAGAGGAGCGCGTCGTCTTTGCATGTCACGATTTGAATGAAAAAAAAGCCGCCTTGAGCATCGACCCCAATGCCGACATCTTTTTCGCGGAAAACGACTTTGTCGCCTATATGAAGTTTTACTCGCGCGCGAAATTTGGCGTCATGAATCGCGTCCATGGCGCTTTTATGATCGCTGCATTCGGTCGCCCCTCCTTTGTCATTGGCAATGACACGCGAGCGCGCATGGTGGAGGAGATTGGCTTGCAGAGCGCTTTTGTTCACGATGTCTCTTTTGATCTGTTGATGCAGAAAAAAACGTATTTACAAAAAGGGGGCGATTCCTACCGGGATCGTTTTGCGGCGATAAAAGAAAAGGCCTACGCGGGTTATTTAAACGCCCTGGCCATTTTGGAATGAGTTGGTAAAATGCAATGGTTGACTGTATATAAAAAGCTTGGTCATCGTTTTAAAAAACGGCGTTTCCTGAGCACCTTTGTTCTGGTGTGGTTTTTTCACCTCAAAGCCCAGTTAAAAAAAAGAGTCGCCAAATTCATCCCGATACGCTGCTAATAGTTCGTTTCGATCTCATTGGCGACTATATTTTGTTTCGGAATTTTCTGACGTTCATTCGCAAGAGCGCGGCGTATCAAAATTATCGCATCACCTTGTGCGGCAACGTTGTGTTTCGCAATTTGGCGGAAAGCCTGGACGCCGGGTTCGTCGATGACTTTATTTGGGTGGATCGGACGCGCTTTATCAAGGACAAGGCTTACCATTACAAGGTGTTGAAAAACATCCACGACCGAGGTTTTGATGTGGTTGTGCAACCGACGTTTTCGCGGGAGATCTACGGAGACCTGCTTGTCAATGCTTCGCGAGCAAGGCGGCGCATTGGCGTGGACGGCGACTTGACGAATCAATCTGAGGCTCAAAAAAAGATCGCCGACAGCTTTTATACAAAACTCATTCGGGTCGAACCGTCTCCCATGTTTGAGTTTTTTCGCAACAGGGAAATTGTGGAAAAGATAATCGAAGAGCCGATTCCCTTGGGGCGGCCGCGTATGGATCTGCCGCACGCCGACGCGCCGAGCCTGGTGTCGGGCGAATATGCCGTCCTTGCGCCCGGCGCCAGCCACCGGAGCAAGCAATGGGAAGATTTTCATCGAATCGCCGATTACCTCGCCGATCGCTATAATCTCAAAATTGTCCTGGCGGGTCGCGGCAAGCTCAACAGAAAGGCGATCCAAAGAGTTTTGCAAAAATCCACTGCATCCGAAGTGATCAACTTGTGCGACAGGACATCATTAATGGAGGCCGCATACTTGTTGGCAAGGGCGCGTCTTGTCGTGTCCAATGACACCGCCGCAGTGCATCTGGCCGCGGTTCTTGGCGTGCGCACGGTGTGCGTTTCCAGCGGCACGCACCTTTTTCGCTTTAACAATTATCCGGAAGATTTTGGCTTTCGCATTCGTTTTATTTTTCCCCCGCAGATGGAAGACCTGCGGGCGACGGAGGACTGGAAACAATACTCGGCAGAATACAGCACTCATTTTGACATCAACTCCATTCCGACGACGAGAGCCATTTGCGCCATTGACGAGGTGATGAATGTTGACAACTGACGCCCCCACATTTTCGATTGTCACGGTCTGTAAACATGCCGCGTCGGTCATCGAAAGAACCCTGCTGAGCGTTTTACAGCAATCCCGGCCGTTTATCGAATACATCGTTGTGGACGGCCAGTCGACAGACGGTACGCTCGACGTCATTCACGCCCACAAGAACGGCATCGCAAAAGTCATTAGCGAAGCGGATGAGGGCATCTATGACGCCATGAACAAAGGCGTGAATGCGGCGACGAATGATTTTATTTTGTTTCTCAATGCCGGCGACTATTTGATCCACCCTGCCGCCATAGAGAATGTGGCCGCAAAAATCCGGCGAGATGGATTACAGAAAGTTGATGTCCTGCATGCCAATTTGCTTTTGTATAACCCTTCCGACGGCTCGGGTAGATTGTGGACATCCCCGAAGCAGAGCCGATTGTCGCTTTACTGTGGAAGCTTGCCGCATCCCTCGACGTTTTCAAGCAAGCAGGCGTTTCAAAAGAACGGTCTGTTTGATAAAAGCTTTCGAGTGGCCGGCGACTATGAGTGGTTTGTTCGAGGGTTTGTAAAAAACGGTTTGTCGTTTCAACACCTTGATGTTTTGACGACAGTTTTTCTCAATGACGGCGTTTCCACAAGCCGGGAATGGGAAAACGTGCAAAAAGAGGAGATTGAGCGGCTTCGTCACATGCATTTTTCTTTCACGGAACGCTTGTGGTTGAATATTGGACGATTCCTCCGAAAAAACAAACTTTTAAAATAACCCGGCATTGGCAAGCAAAGGAAAAACACCGAGCCGTTACGCCTTGCCCTTTCGCAAAAGAGGCAATGCGCTTGCGCAGGGTGAAAGATAAAGTACATGAAAATATCAGTTCTCATCACTGTCCATAATCGTTTTGAATTGCTCAGACGAAATTTGCTGTCGCTGACGCATCAATCCGCACCGCCCCGGGAAGTGGTGATCTCCGATGATGGATCGCAAGAAGACATATTGGGTCCTCTCCGGGAAATCGCTTTGCGGACGCCTTTTAAAATGAAATATGTTCGTCAGCAACACAAAGGCTTTCGCGCCGCCAAGGTGCGCAACAATGCGGCAAACTTTGCCGACGGCGATTTGCTTATTTTTCTCGATCAGGATATTGTCGGAACAAAAGGCTTTCTTGAAACGTTTAGCATGGGCGCCGCCCCCGGCGAGTTCCGCGTTGCATGGCCCATTCGACTTACGCGACGGCAAACCACCGGTTTGAGCGATGAATTATTGATGAGCGGCGATTTTCGATCTTTGGTGTCAAAGAAACAGGTGCAGGGGGTTTCCAATCAATTTCGCAAAGATTCATTCTACTCCTGGATGCATTCCCTGCATCTGCGCAAAACCGGCCCAAAACTGCGGTCGGGACTTTTCTCTGTTTTTCGAGAGGACTATTTTAAAGTCAATGGCTTTGATGAAATGTATCGCGGCTGGGGCAATGAAGACGACGACCTTGGACGGCGGCTGCACGTTGCCCGTATACGCGGTCGCAACCCATTCTTAACGGAATATCCATTGCATCTCTATCACCCGCCGAACCGCCGCGGCGATGAACGACCAAACTTGCAGTACTATCGGAAGCGTCTTCCTGAAATTCATAATGGAGATTACCGCTGCCGATACGGCGTTGAAAATCCGTTGGAAAAAGAAAATTTAAAAAAACTTGAACTGAATTAAATGAATAAAATATCTGTCACGATCGTCACGCTAAATGAAGAGCGCAATATCGAGCGCTGTCTCAAGTCCGTCCAGTGGGCGGATGAAATCGTTATCGTCGATTCCGGCTCGACGGATCGCACGCTGGATATTTGCCGCGATTATGACTGCCATGTCATTAAAACGGAGTGGCTCGGCTACGCCCGCACCAAGCAGCTCGCCGTCGACGCCGCTACGCATGATTGGATTTTTTCAATCGACGCCGATGAGGAGGCGACGCCGGAGCTGGGGGCGACAATCAGGGGAATCGTCAATGGAGACAGCCTTGTAAAGGGCTACAGGATCAAACGATGCTCTTTTTACCTTGGCAAAATGATCAAGCATTCCGGCTGGAACAAGGATTTTCCGCTTCGGCTCTTTCATCGGGATTTCGGCCGTTTTAATTTGCGGCCCGTGCACGAGGGCGTGGAGGTGAATGGTAAAATAGGCTTTATCGAGCAAGTGCTGCTGGATTACACTTTCCCGACGCTTGTGTCGCATATTCGAAAGATAGAACTGTACTCGGAGCTTGGCGCTCTCGAGAAAAAAGAAAAGGGGCGCAAAGGAGGGGGGTATGTCGCTTTTTTACGTGGCATATACGAATTCATTCGCCTTTATTTCTTCAAGGCGGGGTTTCTGGATGGCCGCTATGGTCTCATTTTAGCGACCAACTCTGCTTTTGCCGCTTATATGAAATACCTTCTTCTTTGGGAAATGGTCGAGCAGCCGAACAAGCTGTATTAAAGGCGCAGTTTTTTCACAATATCGCTGTAAAGCCATTGAACATCAATGTCCAACATGCAACGGAAATGACTCTTGGGACATGTCTGCCCCCCATGGGTGCTGCATGGTCGGCATTCAATATCGATTTGAAAAATCTTGTCATGCGGACGAAACGGGCTGAATCCGAGCCGTTCCACGGTCGGGCCGAAAATGGCGAAAACATCCGTCCGTACGGCGTTCGCCATGTGCATCGTGCCGCTGTCGTTGCAGATTAACAGATCGCAGTTTTTGATGACGGCCGCCGCTTCCAGCAGACTGGTTTCTCCGGCGAGGTTCAGGACGCCGTCGCTGCCGGCGTTTTGCCGGATTCTGTCGCACAACGCTTTTTCGCCGGGGCTGCCAATGAGGACAATGTTGATGTTATGTGCCTCGAGTTTTTTGACAAGGTCGACGAAGCGATCTTCCGGCCATCGTTTTGTCGTTCTTACGGAACCGGGGGCAATGGCCACCGTCGGCGCATCCCGATGTACAGGCGAGAGAAGGCGCCCGGCCTGCTGCAAAATCTGGTCATTAAAAAAGAGTTCCGTCTGGCAGTCAAAGTTGTCATCCTTGAACACTCGCAGCAGGTCCAGATAGCGTTCAATTTGTCGTTTGCCTTTGTTGAAAAAGACGCGGGTGGACATGAGCCATGCCGCCGACTTGCCGGTAAAGCCGATGCGCCTTTTTATGCCTCCCGCGATCATTAACCAGGCCGTGGTCATGGAACGATGCGCCGCAAAGCCAAAATCATAGTTGTTATTTCGAATCATGCTCGCCGTCTCGATAAAGGCTTTTCGTTTATTCTTTCTTTTGTCAAAGACCATGAGCGAATGAATATACGGATTGTTTTCGAGTACGTTTTTTGTCTGCGGAATGACGAGCACATCGATGCGCGCATCTGGAAAGACCTTTTTTGTCTCGCGAATCAGCGGCGTCGTCAGAATGACGTCGCCGATAAATGCCGTCTGTATGATGAGGATTTTTTTTTCAGCGTTCAACTGACTTGCCTTGGTTTATGAATTCCGTCTTTTGAGAATTATTTAATTCATCATCCGATTGAATTATTCTTTTGCTTAATAGAAGAAATTATCTGTATATTACGGTTTATTAAAAACGCTGCATGTTAATCAAAGTGCAACAAATAATCAAGCTTATAATAAAAAGTGTAAACGAATGAATTTATACGCCCGCGTTCTTAAATATGTCCGTCCTTACTGGAAGCCTGTGGCCATCGGCTTTTTCTTTACGTTGACCTTTGTGCTCTTTAATTCCATTTCCGTCTGGGTTTCCGCCGACTTTGTGCGCGAGCTGTTTATTTCAGAAAGAAGCATGACGCCGAAAGCAGCCGACATGGCACAGCCGCCGAACACTGAAAAGGCGCAAACACGCGAAGACTGGGTTGCAAAGCAAATTGAAAAGCAGCGTGTTTATGAAAAGATGAAATCGAGCATACAATCCATCCTCGTCCGGGACAATCAAAAGGATACTTTAAAGGTTGTCTGCGTCGTCATCTTTTTATCTTTTTTGTTCAAGAATTTGTCCATGTACCTGCATCGGGTGTTCTTTTATTACGCCCAGCTCAAGATCGTTATTAAACTGCGCAACGAGTTGCAGGCGGTGATGCTGCGCATGCCGCTGTCTTTTTTTCATAATAAACATACCGGCAATTTAACCTCCATTGTTTTCAATGATGTGAACAGCATCCAAAACGTACTGGACAGCAGCTTTGTCAAAATATTTCTTGCGCCGATGCAAATTATCATCTACCTGGTGGTGCTGTTCCTGATAAGCTGGAAGCTGACTTTGGCCACACTGCTCATCCTGCCGGTCAGCGGCTTTATTATCATCAAAATCGGCCAAAGCATGCGGCGTAAAAGCCGGCGCGTCCTGGAACAGATTTCACAAGTGGTGACCGCTTTTCAGGAATCCATCTCCGCCATTCGCATTGTAAAGGCGTTTACGGCGGAGAAGAAAGAAATTGAAAAGTTTCGGCAGATTAACAGCGAGTATTTTAAAAAGGCCTTTCGCGCCAAACGACTGGACTATTTGACGTCGCCTCTCAACGAAACCATCGGCGTACTCATCTTTTCCATCTTGTTATGGTACGGCGGCATGATGGTTTTTCGCGGAGACGGCATAAACGCGGAAGATTTTATGCGTTTTCTCATTTTTCTGTTTATGCTGTTCCAGCCGATGAAGCAGTTGTCCGGTTTGAATAACATTTTACAATCCGGCATGGCGGCGGCGGAGCGTATATTTTCCTATCTGGACACGCCGACCGAGGTGTATGATAAGCCGGGCGCCAAGACATTCGACTCCCTTGACGACCGGATTCTTTTCGACAGCGTCTATTTTTCCTATGCACCGGATATGCCGGTATTGAAAAATATCAACCTGACCATTAACAAAGGCGAGATGGTCGCCTTTGTCGGCCACAGCGGCGTCGGCAAGTCGACGCTTGTCGATCTCATTCCCCGGTTTTATGACGTCAACAGCGGCAGCGTTTCCATTGACGGCGTCGATGTGCGCGATTACGAGCTGACCTCGCTGCGCGACAAGATCGGCATCGTGACACAGGAGACGATCCTGTTCAACGACACGGTGCGCAAAAACATCGGCTATGGCTGCGAGTCCTATACCGACGAAGACGTCATCAAGGCGGCGAAAAACGCCAACGCCTGGGAGTTCATTGAAAAGATGGATCATGGACTGGATACTATCGTCGGCGAGCGCGGCGTCACAATTTCCGGCGGCCAGCGTCAGCGAATTTCCATCGCTCGCGCTATTTTAAAAAATACGCCGATATTAATTCTCGATGAGGCGACTTCCGCTCTCGACACGCAATCCGAAAAACTGGTGCAAACGGCCATCGACAACTTGATGCAAAACCGGACGGTCTTGGCTATCGCGCATCGCCTGTCGACGATCCTCCACGCCGATAAAATAGTGGTCATGGAGGATGGGTGCGTCGTCGATGTGGGCAGGCATCAGGAGCTGCTGGAGCGCTCCGAGGTTTACCAGAAGCTGTACAATATGCAATTCCAGAATGATAATTAGGTTTTAAAGGATACGGTCTGTTGGACTGCTATTATAACGAACAAGATTTGAGACGAGCCTATGAGCAATTTGATACGTATTAATCCCGTAAAACCGGAGCATCATTTGATAGAGCAGGCCGCCGAGGTTCTCATCAGAGGCGGCGTCATCGGATACCCGACGGAAACAATTTACGGCATCGGCTGCAGCGCATTTGACGCCAAAGCCGTTGACCGCATTTACCAGCTCAAGAACCGCGACCGTAGAAAGGCCATGATTCTTGTCGCCGGCGACATTATCCAGGTCAGCGAGCTGGTGAAATCCATTCCCGAGGCGGCGGAGAAATTAATTGAGAATTTTTGGCCCGGCCCCCTCACTATTATTTTTGAAGCCTCATCGCGTGTAAAAGAATTTGCCTTTGGCAAATCGAAAACAGTGGCCGTGCGCATCCCGGCCTGTACAATCTGCCTGGAGCTCATCCGCGAAACCGGCTTTCCGCTGGTGTCGACAAGCGCCAACGTCAGCGGCCAGCCCGCGGGAACGACGGCGCAGCAGGGGGCCGAAGCGTTTGGAGATCAGCTCGATTTGATCGTCGATGGCGGGCGTACGCCGGAAACGGTGCCGTCTACGCTGGTGGATATAACCAGAACCCCGGCGCGCATTGTACGCCAGGGCGCGATTTCCAATCTTGAAATCAATACCGTCCTCGAGACCTTGTAAACATATATATTTTTTGCAATTGTTCAGCGTGATTTTTAAAAAACTCTTGAAATTTAAGCAAAATATTGGTATGATTCTGTTATACTTAAATCAAGCGATACTAACTTAAAAAGGAGGGGATCGTAACTATGGCATACGACAGCAAAGGCACCGTCAACAAAGTCATCCTCATTGGCAGGCTTGGACAAGACCCGGAGCTGAAATACACGCCCTCGGGCGCGGCCGTTGTAACATTGAGCGTTGCAACCAACACCTCGTACAAAGGTCAGGATGGCAATTACGTGGAAAATACGGAATGGCACCGGGTTGTGCTATGGCGCAAGCAGGCGGAAGCCGCTGCGCAATATACCAAAAAGGGCCATCGTGTTTATGTTGAAGGCAAGCTGACCACCCGCTCCTGGGATGACAAGGATGGCATAAAAAGGTACACAACCGAAATTCAGGCGGACAGCATTCAGTTTCTGGAGAGTCGTGCGGATTCTTCTTCCGCTCCGCCGCCGCCGCCACCGTCGGAGACGCATGTCGCCGAACCCAGCCCGGAGGAAGGGGACGATTTGCCGTTCTAGTCGTAAAACGTTTTGCGCGGCCGGATCGGACGTGTGCGCCAAAATTTAAAATCCAAAGCTCGCGTTAGCTTTGGATTTTTTTCTATCACAAGGGACGACGAATGGAGCTACAAAAACTTGTCAATCGAGCGATTGATGCAAAAAAGTTCGCCCTGTCAAGCTATTCCAAATTTCCGGTCGGCGCCGCCCTGTTGACTGCTTCGGGCGAGGTTTATACCGGGTGCAACATCGAGTCCAGTTCTTACGGTTTGACCATGTGCGCCGAGCGGGTTGCGCTGTTCAAGGCGCTTTCCGAAGGAGAAAAGAGCTTCAAAGCCATTGCCATCGCCACGGATGTGGACGGCTTTTGTCCGCCGTGCGGCGCCTGCCGACAGGTGCTTTGGGATTTTGCCAAGGATATCACTGTTTATCTCGTCAACGCCCAAGGCGATCATCAAACGCTCCGGCTGTCCGAGTTTTTCCCCCATGCATTCGATGACGGGTTCTTGCACCATGACTGAAAAGCGGCGCCAGCGTACAATACTTGTCGGCGTCGCCGGCGCTTCCGGTTCCGGAAAAAGTTTTTTTTCACATTTGCTTGAATCGAAATTGAAGGATTTTCGGACGCTCATCTTGTCGCAGGATGACTATTACAGGGACCATTCACACATCTCGATTATGCAGCGCACTCGCATGAATTATGACCATCCGGACGCCATAGATTTTGACCTGCTCGTCGAACAACTTTCTACTCTCAAATCCGGTCGGGCCATTCAACATCCTCTATATGATTTTGCAGTGCATAATCGCAAAAAGGAGACCAGGTCTGCCGGCCCCGTGGATGTGGTGATCGTGGACGGCATTCTCATCTATGTGCCGCAAAAATGCCGCGATCTGTTTGACTTTAAGGTTTTTGTGGATACGCCGCCCGACATTTGCCTGGTGCGCCGATTACGGCGCGACGTGCAGGAACGGGGTCGCACCATGGAATCGGTGCTGCAACAGTATTTGAACACCGTTCGTCCGATGTTCGAAAAATATGTGGCGCCGACGAGCCGTTTTGCCGACTTTGTCGTCGAGGGCGTCGGCGATATGCTGGATGATGTGGAGCGCGTTCAAGAGGCCATTTTGTCTCTAAAACGTCCGTAAGCAATGCTGACATTATTAATAAAGAGGTGCGAGTTGAAAAAAATAGTTATTATGCCGCTGATTCTCTTTACATTGGCGGGCGTTTTGTCGGCGCAGTTGGCGCCCATAGACTCCTCCATGTTGTGCATGGGCAAATACTGGACGCCGCAGGAAGGCGAACAGCAACTGCAAAAGTTCCGAAAACTTTATAGCAATAAAGCCGAGTGGCTGCGTCGCGCCGATCAGATTCGACGGCACATTCTTCAGGGCGCCGAACTGGATCCCCTGCCCGCAAAAACGCCGCTCAACCCGATTTACCGCAACCCGCGACAATACGACGGCTATACGGTGGTCAATGTCGCCTTTGAAAGTCGTCCGGGAGTGTACGTGACCGGCAGCCTCTATCGCCCGGCGGATTCATCCGGCGTTCATGCCGGCATCCTCAGTCCGCACGGCCATTGGAACAAAAAAGAGGATTACGGTCGTTTCCGCCCGGATATGCAAAAACGATGCGCGACGCTGGCCAAAATGGGCGCCGTCGTATTCGCTTATGACATGGTCGGTTACGGCGATATGAGAGATCACGGCTGGATTCATCGCCATCCCCGTACCTTGAAATTGCAGCTCTGGAACAGCATTCGCGCCGTGGATTTTCTACTCTCGCTCGACGACGTCGACCCGCAGCGCATCGGCGTCACCGGCGCCTCCGGCGGCGGTACTCAGACCTTCTTATTGACGGCGGTGGACGACCGCATCAAGGCCGCGGCGCCCATCGTCATGGTTTCGGCGCACTTTTTCGGCGGCTGCGTCGGCGAAAGCGGCATGCCGATTCACAAGGGCGAGGATTTTCAGACCAACAATGTGGAAATTGCCGCCTGCGCGGCGCCGCGACCGCTGTTGCTGGTCTCCGACGGCAAGGACTGGACGCAATATTCGCCCAAGGTCGAATACCCTTATATAGAAAATATTTACCGCTTTTTTAATGCAAGCGACAATTTCGATCATGTGCACATTCCCGACGAGGGGCATGACTACGGCTATAGCAAACGCGTTCCCATGTACGTCTTTTTCGCCAAACATTTCGGTCTGGACATCGCTTCCGTGCTCGGCCTCGATTCGAGACCGGATGAGAGCTTTGTGGTGATCGAAGACTATAAGGATATGATTGTTTTTAATGATGAAAACCCGTTGCCGCAACATGCCGTACGAAGCAATGATGCGGTAAACTGGGATTTTCATGCGGATGAAAAATAAGCGCAATCGCATTTGATCAAAACCGGCAATTCCGTAAACGACCGGCTTTTGTTTTTCATGAATCAGGGCTGATTATGGGCGTCACAATTCATTACAACGGACAACTGGCGGATGAGGAAAAGCAGCGCCAACTGTGCCGCGAGATGGTCGATATTTGCACAAGCATGGAATGGCAGTTTCACAACGTCAACCCGGATCGGAAGGATGTCGCGCACCCGCCTGTGCATGGCATGTTTTTCATGCCGCACAAGAATTGCGAGGCCGTGGCGATTTTGTTTGACAATGCCGGCAATCTTGTGCATATTTCGGCGTTGGCCGCTTACGACCCCAACCTTGCCGCGCAAAAGCAGGTCAGCGTCAAGACGCAATTCGCGTCGCCCTATATTCATATTGTGATTGTCAAATTGCTTCGCTATATAAAAACGAAATATATCCCCGCCTTGCAAGTGGTGGATGAGGGCGAATATTGGGCAAGGGAAGATCGCGATCTGTTGGATCATCTTTTTCGCGTCAACGAGGAAAACATCAAAAGGGTTGCCGAGTTGTTAAAGGATGCCAGCGGCAAATGGCAGCCGTCCGAATCCGGTTTGCGGCTTGTGCGGCAGATCGAGGATCAATTGCGCGCTCTTCTCAAGGATGACGTGGATATTAAACGACTGCAAAACAAGCCGTCGAAAAAGGATTTTGACGACTGGGATATTTCATTGAACTGATGTGATGACCGGCCTTGGGAAAACACTCATCCTCATTGGCGTCGTTCTGATCGTGATCGGCGCCATCGTCCTCCTGCTCGAACGTTTCGGCCTGCATTTGGGCCGACTGCCGGGCGACATTGTCTGGCGCAGAGGAAACACCACGGTATATTTTCCGATCGTCACCAGTCTGCTGCTGTCGGTTTTGTTGACGATTATTTTTCTTATTTTCAGACGTTAAAGAGAGAACAGAAAGGAGAAGCGAATGCTAAGCATCGTGCCCAGGGATATGGGATGGATCGAGGTCGTGTGCGGTCCAATGTTCAGCGGAAAATCCGAGGAATTGATCCGCCGGCTGCGCCGCGCTGAAATTGCCAGGCTCAAGGTGGCTATTTTCAAACCCGCCATTGACGATCGTTACGCCACCGGGCATATCGTCTCGCACAGCGCGCAGCGACTGCCGTCGATCCCGGTGTCCTCTTCGGCCGAGATTCTGGAAAAGGCGCGCGACTCGCAAGTGATCGGCATCGATGAGGCGCAGTTTTTCGATATTGATTTGGTCGACGTCTGCCAGAAACTGGCGGATGACGGCAAGCGGGTCATTGTCGCCGGTTTGGATCAGGACTATCGCGGCAAGCCGTTCGAGCCGATTCCGCAGCTTTTGGCCGTGGCCGAATACATCACCAAAACGCTGGCGATATGCGTGCAATGCGGCAGCCCGGCCAGCCGAACGCAGCGGTTGAGCAAGGATTCCGAGCGCGTCGTCGTCGGCGCCGCCGATATTTATGAAGCGCGCTGCCGCTTTTGTCACGAGGTGCACGATGATGATTAAAAACACTGACGCGGAGGTTCTATGAGGTTTATCGGCATATTAGGAATTATTGTATTACTCGGCCTGGGCTACCTGCTTTCGACAAATCGCAAAGCAATACAGCCGCGCATCATTTTCTGGGGGCTAAGCTTGCAGCTCTTGTTTGCCACAATTATTCTTGGCAAATCGTTGCTTTCATGGTCAGGCATGTTTGTCTTTATTTTGCTTATTCTCGTCTACCTTTTTGAGAATGAAATCCTGCGCAAATCAAAATGGATAGAGGTGCTTGCGCCCTCGGCCATTCTTCTTTTTACATCCCTGGGAATTATTATCGCCGCCTATTTTCTCGAGTCCATCGGCGTCGCAACCTATCTCTTTTGGGTTGTTGTTGTCGCCTATTTGGTTTTTTTGCTGCTGAAAAAAGCCAAAGTTGTGCGTCTTTTCTTTTCCCTGCTCATGCTCATCGGTCTCGGCATAGTCATCTCCCGTGGTGTGTTTGGCAAGACCATCTTTGCAAAGTTGGCGGACGGGGTGACCCGCTTCCTCAGCCTGACGGATTTGGGCAGCGAGTTTCTCTTTGGCAACCTGGTAAAAACCGAATACTTTTCCGGCTCCGAAACATGGCCTGGATTTGGCTACCAATTTGCTTTTTCCGTCTTGCCGACGATTATCTTTTTTTCCGCCGTCATGTCCATTCTCTATTATTTCGGCGTCATGCAGGCGATCGTTAAAATGATGGCAAAATTCATGCGCTGGACCATGGGGACATCCGGCGCGGAGACGCTGTCCTGCTCTGCGAATGTTTTTATCGGCCAGACGGAAGCGCCGCTGCTCATAAAACCTTTTTTGGATGATATGACCCTGTCGGAACTGCATGCGATTATGGTGGGCGGATTTGCCACGATTGCCGGCGGCGTACTCGCCGGCTATATCCGCATGGGCATCGATGCCGGGCACTTGATCGCCGCCAGCGTCATGGCGGCGCCCGCGGCCCTGGTGATGGCGAAAATCATGCTGCCGGAAACAGAGCATTCGGTAACCGCCGGCGACGTCGATATACCCGACGTCGGGCGGGCGGACAATCTCCTCGACGCCGCCTCGAGAGGCGTCACCGACGGTCTCAAGCTCGCCGTTAATGTTGGCGCCATGCTGCTAGCGTTTATCGCCCTCATCGGCATTGTTGACGGGGTTCTCGGCTATTTTGACAAACTTGTCGATTTTAAACTGTTGGGCGGTGTGTTGAATGACGCAACCGGTGAATATCGCGGCATTTTTCCCGGCAGCCTGAAAACTTTTTTCGGTACGCTTTTCCGGCCGATTGCCTTTCTGATGGGCGTGCCCTGGAAAGAGTCGCTGCAAGTCGGCAATCTGCTCGGCATCAAAATCGCCGTCAACGAGTTTGTCGGCTATGCTGAACTGGGCAAGCTTATGGCAAATAACGAGTTGTCCAAACGAGCGGCGACGATCGCCACTTATGCGCTGTGCGGCTTTGCCAATTTTTCTTCCATCGGCATTCAAATCGGCGGCATCGGCGCCATCGCCCCAAAACGACGCTCCGAATTGTCTCGCGTTGCTATGCGCGCCATGTTTGCAGGTGCGTTTGTCTCGTGGATATCAGCGTCGATCGCCGGGATGCTGATATAGCTGGCGATCACTAATTACGCGAATTGTACGAATAACGCGAACCGGGACGAGAATGAATCCGGCTTGAATCGTTAGCCGGCGTTTCGAACAAGATGCTAAAAACAATCAATACTTTGTAAAGGAGGCAATTATCATGACGGAAAAAAAATCCGAATCTGCCCAAAGCAACGTATCGCGACGAGGGTTCATCAAGGGCGCCGCCGCGGCGACCGCTTTTACCATCGTTCCCCGCAACGTCCTCGGCCAGGGACAAACGCCGCCAAGCGATAAACTGAACATCGCAGGCATCGGCGTCGGCGGCATGGGAAAGAACAACCTCAAGCACTGCAATACGGAAAACATCGTCGCCCTGTGCGACGTCGACCAAAAATATGCAGCGCCGGTGTTCGAGACCTATCCCAAGGCCAAAACCTACGTCGACTATCGCGTGATGCTGGAAAAGCAAAAGGATATAGACGCCGTCATTATTGCCACGCCGGATCATACACATGCGGTCATCGCCATGGCCGCCATGGAGCTGGGCAAGCATGTCTACGTGCAAAAGCCGCTGACCCATTCCGTGTTCGAAGCCCGCAAGCTGACCGAGGCGGCGCGCAAATACCACGTCGTCACCCAGATGGGCAACCAGGGCCATTCCGGCGAAGGCACGCGGCTCATCTGCGAGTGGATCTGGGATGGCGCTATCGGCGACATTCGCGAGGTGCACGCCTGGACCAATCGACCCGTGTGGCCGCAGGGCGTGGAAGTGGATCGCCCCAAGGAGACGCCGCCGGTTCCCGAAGGCCTGAACTGGGACCTGTGGCTGGGACCGGCGCCCTATCGCCCCTATCACCCCACTTACATCCCCGAAGCCTGGCGCGCCTGGTGGGATTTCGGCACCGGCTCGCTCGGCGATCTCGGCTGCCACGTCCTCGATCCCGCTTTCTGGGCGCTGGACTTGAAATATCCCGAAAGCGTCGAGGGCAACATCTCCACCTACTGGGGCGGCTTTTGGGAGTACACGGAACCGAAAAACGAACAGTACCCGCGCTCGACCATAGTGCGCTTTAAATTCCCC
>JAJRST010000547.1 GCA_024278645.1 bacterium
CGCCGGCAGCGAGTACAGCGGCGTCGCCCGAAAGTACTATCAGAATATTTAAAACCTCGTTTTAATCAGGGTCTGGCCCGGCGCCAGACCCTTTTGCTTTTAATCCTCCTGATCCGAATCATTATGGCCGCAATTATCCAGTCTTTAATTATCCTGACAGCAATCATCCTGACAATAAAATTATTTTATCGCTTTGTATTTTTTTCTGAATTCTCTATCTTTATTCTTTGTTAGAAAAAGAAATGAGTCAGTACTGAACAGAATAAAGAGGAATAACAGTGGCCGATTTTGTCCATCTTCATAACCATTCCCACTACAGCCTGCTGGATGGCGCCTGCCGAACCGGGGATTTGGTAAAAAAAACGCTCGAATATGAAATGCCCGCCATCGCTCTCACGGACCACGGCAACATGTTCGGCGCCGTCGAATTCTACAAAGCCAGCATTGCCAAAGGCATCAAGCCAATCGTCGGTTCCGAGGTCTATGTCGCGCCGAACAGCCGGTTCGATAGGGGGGGCGGTCGCTCCAGCGGCTATTCCTACCATCTCGTGCTGTTGTGCAAGAATGAAATCGGCTACAAGAACCTCATGAAACTGGTGTCGGCCGGATATCTCGAGGGATTTTATTACAAACCGCGCATCGACCACGAGCTTCTCCGACAACATTCCGAAGGCCTTGTCGCCCTAAGCGCCTGCTTGAAAGGGGAGGTGGCAAACACCTATTTGAGAGAGGGTTACGATGCAGCGCTTCAAGTGGTTCAAAAGTATGTCGACGTCTTTGGCGATGATTTTTACCTGGAGGTGCAGAATCACGGCATACCGGAAGAGGATAAAGTCCGCGAAGGCATTTTTAAAATTGGCGAACACACGGGGATAAAAATCGTCGGCACCAACGACATCCACTATCTTGAGGAAGAGCATTGGGAGGCGCATGACGTCCTGCTCTGTCTGCAGACGGGCAAGGATTACGACGATCCGAATCGTATGCGATATAATACCCATGCTCTCTATTATAAGAATGTTCAGGAAATGCAGGCGCTGTTCCCCGAACATCCGGAGGTGCTGGAAAATACGCTGGAAGTCGCCGATAAATGCAATCTCGAGATAGGCTTAAACTCGTATCATCTGCCCGAGTTCGAGATTCCACAAGAGGACGACAGCAAGGATTTGTCGGCCTATCTGCGCAAGCTTGCCTATGAAGGTCTTGAACAGCGTTACCGGGAAATTACCGATGAAATAAAAGAGCGCCTGGAACATGAACTTGGCGTGATCAGCACCATGGGCTATGACGGCTATTTTTTGATCACCCAGGATTTTATCAACTATGCACGCAGCCGGGATATTCCCGTCGGGCCGGGACGCGGTTCGGCCGCCGGTTCGCTCGTCGCCTACTGCCTGTGAATCACTGATCTTGATCCCATCAAATATGACCTCTACTTTGAGCGTTTTCTCAACCCGGAACGCGTCAGTATGTCGGACATTGACATTGATTTTTGCTATGAGCGGCGTGAAGAAGTGATCGAATATGTTAAACAAAAATACGGCAGCAACAGCGTCTGCCAGATCATTACGTTCGGCACCATGGCGGCGCGCGCCGTGGTGCGCGACGTGGGCCGCGTCCTCAAAATGAGTTACGGCTACGTGGACAAGATCGCCAAGCTCATTCCAACGCAGGCTAAAAACCTTGATGATGCGCTGGCGACCGTCAAAGAGCTCAAGGAGCTGTCCGAGATGGATGAAACGCATCGCCGCCTCATCCGTTATGCGCGAGTGCTCGAAGGGCTGGCGCGCCATTCATCCACGCACGCCGCCGGGGTGGTCATCGCACCCGGCGAGCTCACCGACCATATCCCACTTTACAAAACCAAAGACGGCGACATCACCACGCAATACGAGATGAATGTGCTGGACGACGTCGGCATGTTGAAAATGGACTTTTTGGGTTTGCGAACGCTGACGGTCATTCAACACGCCGTCGAGGCGGTGCGGCAAAAGGGCGTTGATATTGACATCAATAAAATACCTCTCGACGACCCAAAAGTTTACGAGCTCTTTGCCAAAGGGCAGACCGTCGGCATTTTTCAGTTTGAAAGTTCGGGCATGCAGGAGTATCTGAAAAAATTAAAGCCGAATCGCATCGAAGACCTGTTTGCCATGAACGCGCTTTACCGTCCCGGGCCGATGGCGATGATCGACGATTTCATCGATCGCAAGTACGGGCGAAAAAAGATCGAATATTTGCATCCGCGACTGGAAAGCATCCTGCATAACACCTATGGCATTATCGTCTACCAGGAACAGGTGATGCGAATTGCCAGCGACCTCGCCGGCTATACACTCGGCGGCGCTGATTTGCTGCGCCGGGCCATGGGCAAGAAAAAGAAAGAGGAAATGGAAAAGCAGCGCGGCCTTTTTGTCCAGGGCTGCAAAAAGAACGACATTTCCGAACAAAAGGCGCTGGAAATTTTCAGCTATATGGAGGAATTTGCAAAGTACGGCTTTAACAAGTCGCACTCGGCCTGTTACTCCGTCGTCGCTTACCAGACGGCCTATCTCAAAGTCTACTATCCCGCCGAGTTCATGGCGGCGACGATCTCCAGCGAAATGGGCAGCAGCGACCGGGTCACCATCCTGCTGGAAGAGTGCCGCAACATGAAAATAGAAGTGCTGCCCCCGGATGTGAACGAAAGCGGCTGGGATTTCGTTGTTTCCGAGGGACGCATTCGCTTCGGCCTGGGCGCGGTCAAAAACGTCGGCAAGGGCGCCGTCGAGGCCATTGTGAAGGAGCGTGAAAAAGAAGGTCCGTATAAAACGATCTTTGAGCTGGCGCGTCGTGTGCAGCAATCCTCGGTCAACAAAAAAGTTTTCGAAAGCCTGGCCGAAGCGGGCGCCTTTGACAGTCTTGAAGGAACGCGGGCGCAGCTTTACGCCGCCGTGGAAGCCGCGGTGGAATTCGGACAAAAGACCAGGAAATCGAACGGCAACGTCAATCAAAGCGCTCTGTTTGATTTTGACAATGACGAGGAGCTGGAAATCCCCGAACCGACGCTGCCGCAAGTCGCGGACTGGAAAAAGAGCGAGGTGCTCAGCCGGGAGAAGAACATTCTCGGGTTCTTTCTTTCCGGCCATCCTTTGGATCGCTATCGCGACGAGGTAGCCGCCTTTGCAACGGTCAGCGTGGATCGCGCCGCGGAATTGAAAGACCAGGCGCCGGTGCGCATGTGCGGCATTATCAGCGATATGAAAACGCACATGGACAGGAAAAACAGAACCATGGCTTTTTTCCGCCTGGAGGATTTTACCGGCGGACTGGAGGGCATCGCTTTTTCGGACCCTTACGAGAATTACAGGGCCCTGCTGCACATAGATTCGATGGTGGTGATAAGCGGCAAGATAAATATTCGCGAGGGCGCCGATCCCAAATTGATCGTCAATGAAGTGTTCTCGCTCGAAGAGGCTCGTAAAAAGTTCACCAAAAACCTGGTTCTCTCCTTTGATACGGACAAGGTCGGCAAGGAGCTGCTCGACGAGGTGCGCGAGCTGCTGGACGAAAATCGCGGCGATATTCCGCTCTATCTCAACGTTAAAACCGCGGGCAACGGCTCTTACATGCTGAAATCTCGTTCCATCAAAATAAAGCCCTCGTTGGAGCTAGTCGAAAAATTGCGCGAAAAAGTCGGGCGGCAAAACGTATGGGTCGGCGGATGATCCGGGGTCTGTGGCGTTTGACCGGCTCATGACGGAACGACGGTAAATTGCATCAAATACAAAGAATTACAATTTTATTCAACAAAATGTTGAACAAATAGCATGGAATTTATATCTTTCAATCATGTATGAACTTTGCGAGGGAAAAAATGGAAAAACTGATCAATGAAATCAAGGGCCTTTTACTCCATCCGGCGC
>JAJRST010000057.1 GCA_024278645.1 bacterium
GCCGTTGTAAATTCATTTTACTTTCAAGGCTTAACCTCTGCCGCCGCGGCCCTTGCCGCCTCGATTGTTCGTATTCATTTGCGCGCCACGTCCGAGGCAATCGTCCGGCTGCACCCAATCGGAATCCTGACCGTTGGGAATGCCGTCGCCGTCGTCATCCGGGGCGTTGTCGTTAAAGCCGTCGCCGTCTTCGTCGACAAAGCCGTGCATGCCGCCGTGGCCAAAACGTCCGCTGTTTTCGGGACGAACAAAATCTTCATCCTGGCCGTTGGGGATGCCGTCGCCGTCTGCGTCCGGGGCGTTGTCGTTAAAACCGTCGCCATCTTCGTCGACAAAACTCATCGCGCCTTTTTGTCCCTTGCCGCCTTTATGGCCTTTACCGGCGAACTGGCCTTCGCCTGTTTCCGGGCGTACGTAATCGGGGTCCTGCCCGTTGGGGATGCCGTCGCCATCGTCGTCGGCGGCATTGTCATTGATGCCGTCGCCGTTTTCGTCAATAAAGCCCTTGCCGGCTTTTTTCCCGCTCTGCTCGCCCGGCGCCACATAGTCGGGGTCCTGCCCGTTGGGGATGCCGTCGCCGTCGGCGTCCGGCGCGTTATCGTTGTAACCGTCGCCATTTTCATCGACAAAAGCATTGCCGTGGTTGTTGTTTTGCGCGTGAACATTCGGCGCGCTCATGAACAGGACAAAAGCCAGCGTTAGAGCGGCGATTGCGAATAAGGAAGTGATGCGTTTCATGATGAACCTCCGTGAGTTTAGTTAGTATTTTTTTCCTGTCTCACCTGTGTCTTTATCAACTTGCGTGCCATGAAATATGTTGGATTCGAAGATGGCTTATCTTGCTGATATTAAATGAGTTGTAATTTGTTGAAAAAGTCGCGCCGAAAAAATGCTTTGCCGCTAATAGCCCAACCGGGCGAAAAAATCGACCAAACCGTCGAGACAATCCTGTTTTAAACGCCGGGATAATAATGCGTGATTCGAAATGCACATTGAAAGCGCTTGGATATTTGAAACAAAAACAATATTTTTAGAAAAAAGACAAGCATCAAAACAGGGATATTATGAGCGAACGACTGGATGTACTCGATATTGCACAGGGAGATTACAGGACGCCGCCGAGGAATCTAAAGTGGTATGACAAAACATTCCCGGCATTGCGGTTTTATCAACTGGTGCTCCGGGAGGTTTTTATCGGCGCCAGAAACGGCAAACGCGGTCAGCTTACCACGGAAAAATATTACCTGAACGCCGTCGGCGTGTTTCGCGCCGTGGAGCGCGTTGGCGGCTGTATTGAGGTCACCGGCTACGACCAGGTCCCGGCGGAAGGCTGGCCGTATGTATTCGTCGCCAACCACATGAGCGTGCTGGAGACTTTTCTTTTTGCCGCCTTGATACACCCCAAAGGCGAACATGCTTTTGTCGTCAAGAAAAGCCTTGTCGAGTACCCGGTTTTCAAACATATCATGCGGGCCCGCGACCCTATCGTCGTCGGACGTGAAAATCCGCGCGAGGACTTGACGGCGGTATTGACGCAGGGAACGGAAAAGCTCAAGGCCGGCATCAGCATGATCATTTTTCCGCAGCGAACGCGCACGGCAAGGTTCGAGCCGGATCAGTTCAACACCATCGGCATCAAGCTGGCGCGGCGAGCCGGGGTTCCGGTTGTGCCGGTGGCGCTAAAGACGGACTTTTGGGGGCAGGGAAAATTGGTCAAGGATTTTGGCGGCGTCTTTCCCGAAAAAAAAGTTCACTTTCATTTTGGCGCGCCGATCGAGATCAAGGGAAGGGGGCAGCAGGAACACGAACAGATCGTGCACTTTATCGGAGAGCACGTGCAAAAGTGGCAGGCGGAGGAGTAGGGCGTCGAGGCCAAGGATGGCGCGGCTTTCGCCGGCGTCTTTTCGCGGCGCCGGGCCCCGATCCCGGCGCCCCCCACAATCGCACCGGCAAAAGCCTCTCGCTAAACTCAGGCCAGCAGTCCTTGCACGCGATCTTGCGGCTGAAAGCCCACCAGGAATTCTTTGATTTTTCCCTGTTCCACAACCACGGTGGACGGCGTCCCCATGACGCCGAATTTTTGCGCCGTCGTCATATCGTGAGAGACGTCGACAGGAAAAATTCTTTTGTTCCTTTTGGCCATGTTTTTAATAAAGGGCGTCATCGGCTTGCAGGCGCGGCAGCCGGGGCTGTAAAAGTAGAACAGCACCTTGTCGCCGTTGGCAACCATGCGCCCGGCTTTGCCGTCCAATTGCGGCGCTTGTTTGCCTTTTTTAAATTTCATTTTTAAAACCATGAACATTTGCATGCCAATGAACAAGGCGACAATGCCGACGACGATAGAAATAACAGTATTCATTTGTCACTCCGGAGATTCATTCCATTTTTTACACTATAATTCAACATTTGTTAGATGTGTGGGCGCCTCAATTGTTTCAATGTTTTTGAATGGACGGAACCCTTTACTAACCTGTATTATTCGCAAAACTTTGCCGCAAAGGCTCTAAGGCTCGAAGAAACAATAAAATAAGAATTGTTCATGTTTTGAAAATAGTTATATTTTTTACATCCTGTACACGCCATATCATTATTCTTTCAAAACCTGGAGTCTTGGAGGCGAATAATTTTTAACCTGAATTGCAAGTTTTCCACAAAATGCTAAATTAGAGGATAGAAAAATTTTACACTAACGAGGTTGACTCATGGAGTATCCCTACCATCACGGAATCAAGGTGCGCAGCCACGACCTGGACTCGTTCGGGCATGTGAATAATGCGGTTTATTTTAATTATCTTGAAGAAGCAAGATGCGAGTATATGGAGCAACGCGGTCTGAGCTTTACCAGTTTTCACGAGTGGAAAGCCTACGCCTTTGTCATCAGCGCGGAAATTCGCTACAAGTCGCCGGCAAAATATGGCGACATCCTGGATATACGCGGCGCCGTCGTTAATATGAAACGAAGCAGCTTTTACATCGACTATGAAATTTTCAACGAGACCACGCAAATGGTGGGCGCCGTGGCCAGGATGTCGTTTGCGTTTGTTGATGAGCATGAAAAGATCATTCCCATACCCAA
>JAJRST010000548.1 GCA_024278645.1 bacterium
GGCCGCTGGGCGACATTGTCCTCTATGGTCCCGGCTCCATTCGCTTTGCCCATCGCCACGATGAGCAGATTACCGTCGGCGAGCTGGAACGGGCCGTCGACGATTATGTAAAAATGGTCCTGGTTTTACTGGAACGTGATGCCAACCAAACACGAAACGGATGAGAGGTTTGAAATGATTGTGATGAAGTTTGGCGGTACGTCGGTCGGCAGCGCCGAAGCGATTCGCCGCATTTGTAATATTATCGAATCCAGAAAAGAAAAAGATCCCGTGGTCGTCACTTCGGCCGTGGGCGGTGTAACCAACAAACTGGTCGCTCTTTCAAAACATGCGGGCGCCGGCGAGCGCAGCCGGGCCGATGCGCTCATCAAGGAAATAATTGAAAAACACGATCGCATCATCGAGGACCTGCAAATCGGGCAGGACGCCCTGCTCGCTTCCGCCTTTAATAAAGGCGTCGCCATGCTGCACGAGGCCGTGGATAAAATAATTGACGCCGGCGAATTGACCAACGAACGCTACGACGCACTCGTCAGCATGGGCGAGTTTTTCACCGCTCACATGCTGCCGGCGGCGTTGCGGGCGAAAGGACTGTCTAGCCGCATGGTCGATTCGCGCAGCTTGTTGGTCACCGACGAGGCGTTCAGCGCCGCGCATCCCTTGTTTGAAGAGTCAAAGGCAAAGGTGAAGGAACGGCTCCTTCCCCTCGTGCAATCCGGAGACATCCCCGTGTTGCAGGGCTTTGTCGGCAGCACCAGGGACGGCCGCACGACGACCCTGGGACGCGGCGGCTCCGACTATTCGGCGACTTTATTCGGCGCCATGCTCGGCGTGTCAATCGTTGAAATCTGGTCCGATGTGGACGGCGTGCTCACCGCCGACCCGTCGCTGGTGGCGAATGCCTATCGTATCCGTTATATGAGCTTTCATGAAGCCGCCGAGTTGGCCTATTTCGGCGCCAAAGTGCTGCATCCGGCGCCGCTGGCCCCGGCGGTGGATCACGATTTCAGCGTCGTGGTGCTCAATTCCATGAACCCGGAGTTTGCCGGCACGACTATCTCGGCGCACCCACCGGTGGATCCAAAGCTCGAGGGGCGCGTCAAATCCATCGCCTACAAAGAGGGCCTGACGGTGATCACCATCATTTCCAGCCGCATGTTAATGGCGCACGGCTTTATGGCGCGGGTGTTTTCGCTTTTCGAAAAATATGAAACGGCCATCGACCTCGTGTCCACCTCGGAAGTGACGGTTTCCATGACCATCGACGATGCCAGGAACCTGGACAAAATCATCCCCGAACTGGAAGGCTTTGCCACGGTTCAGGTGGAGCATAACAAAGCCATTGTCTGCCTCGTCGGCGAAGGGCTGAAACGCACCAAGGGCATTCCCGGTCAAATATTCGGCTTGTTGCAGGACACGCATATTTTCTCCATTTCCCAGGGCGCCTCGGAAATAAACCTGAGCTTTGTCATCGACGAGAATGATCTGCCCAAAGTGATCACGCGCCTGCACGCCTATTTTTTCAACGGCGATCTTGATCCCAACATTTTTGCGGTATGAGATCACGAAAAAGATGCAGATCTTTCATTTTGCCGGATCTGCGTTCTTTGCGATCCCGGCGGTTTTGAAATCGATCATATCTTTAAATTTGGAAATTCATAAAGCCAAAAAGAAAGCGAGACAAAATGAAAATAGCCATTCTCGGTTACGGTCGCATGGGCAAGGAAGTGGAGCGGCAGGCGACGCTGCGTGGACATGAGGTGACGGCCATATTGGACATCGACGATCACTTTTCCGCGGCGTCGAAGCTGAACGGGGCGCAGGCGATCATCAGTTTTGTGCTCGCCGATGCGGTCATTGACAATGTCAAAACCGCGGCGCAGCTCGGCGTCCCCATCGTCGAGGGAACCACCGGCTGGTACGACCGCCTCGAACAACTGAAAAGTATCGACAACGTGTCGATCATTTACAGCCCCAATTTTTCAATCGGCGTATATCAATTCACAAAGCTGGCCGAATACGCCGCCCGGCTTTTTGGGCCGTTAAACGACTATGACTGCTATGTGCACGAATTTCACCACACCGGCAAGGCGGACAGCCCCAGCGGCACCGCCAAAAAACTGGCCGACGTGCTGTTGCGGAACTTGCCTAACAAAGAAAAAGCGTTGTATAAAACAAGCCACGGCGTCATCGATCCCGCCGCGCTGCACGTCACATCGACGCGTGTGGGGCGGGTTCCGGGGGTGCACGAAATCGGTTTTGATTATTTAGCAGATGAAATCCTGCTCAAGCATGTCGCCCACTGGCGCGAGGGATTCGCCGTCGGCGCCGTGCGCGCCGCCGAGTGGATCGCCGGGAAAAAAGGCATTTTTACCATGGATGACTTTATGAATGATTTATTCGCTTCCATTTCGCTTTGATTTTTGCCAAAATTCTATTATATATCATATAAATCTTTTATGAATAAATGAGGAAAACAGCATGTCTGCAGATAGCTCCAAATTTCGCGGCGCCACAGTGGCCATGATCACCCCCTTTCAAACCGATTCTTCCGTGGATGAAGATCGGCTGCGCGGCCTGGTCGACTGGCATATCGAACAGGGCACGGATGTTCTTCTCGCTTGCGGCACCACGGGCGAAAGCGCCACCTTGAGCCATAAAGAACACCAACGCGTCATCGACATTGTTATTGAACACACCGCCGGACGCGTGCCGGTCATGGCCGGCGCCGGCAGCAATTCCACCGCCGAAGCCATATCACTGACCAGGCACGCTTCAAAAGCTGGCGCGGACGCCATTCTCTCCGTCGGCCCCTATTACAACAAACCGACGCAGTAGGGCTATTATGAACACTTTAAAGCCATTGCGGAGGAAACGGACAAGCCGATTATTTTGTACAACGTTCCGGGGCGCACATCGGGCAACATTTGCGGCGACACAACGCTGCAACTGGCGGAAATCCCCAACATCATCGGCGTCAAAGAAGCGAGCGGCAACATGTCGCAAATCATGAACATCCTGCGCAACCGGCCTGACGACTTTTTGGTGCTCTCCGGTGACGACTCGCTGTCGCTGGCGATGATCGCCCTGGGCGCCGACGGCGCCATCTCCGTGGTCGCCAACGAGGCGCCGGCCATGTTTCGCGACATGGTTCACGCCGCATTAAACGACGAGTGGAATAAAGCTCGTGAATTGCATTACAAACTGATGCCGCTCATGGAATTCAATTTCTGCGAAAGCAACCCCATCCCGGTGAAAACAGCGTGCGCGATGATGGGCCTGACCGGCGACACGGTGCGCCTGCCGCTGCTTCCCATGTCGGATGAAAACAAACAAAAGATGCAGCTTTTGCTTAAAGAGCTTGGCCTGTTGAGCTGACCTGAAAATTTTATACGCCTCCAAGACTCAAGGACGCAAAGGGTTAAAAAATAATGAAACAGGACAATATTTCAAGATAATGCACAAAAGACAAAGATAGAAAATTCAATAGTCTGTATCTTTTTATTTATTCGAGACTTGGAACCTTTGAGGCAATTATCTATGAATAATCCAGGCTAAAACTTTACACCTCAAGGCGGCGTACCTCCTGAAGGTGCAGGACGACACGGAGAAAAATCATCCATGAAATTTTATAAATATCACGGGCTGGGAAACGACTATATCGTCATGAACCCGGCTGAAATCGGCCGCAAGTTGACGCCCGATGAAATCAAACTGATTTGCCATCGCCATTACGGCATCGGTTCGGACGGCATCCTGTGGGGACCATCGCCGTCGAACGCGGCGCCGTTTCGGCTGCAAATATTCAATCCGGACGGCAGCGAGGCGGAAAAGAGCGGCAACGGTCTGCGCATCTTTTCAAAATATTTGTACGATCACGGCTTTGTGCAAAACGCTCCCTTTAAAATCGACACCTTGGGCGGCGTGGTCACAGCGCGCGTTCATGCGGACGGACGCATGATCGATGTGGAGATGGGGCGCGTCAGCTTTCACAGCGGCGACATACCCGTCGCCGGCCCGCCTCGCGAGGTGATCAATGAAAGCATTGTCGTCCAGGATCGCACATTCACCTTTTGCGCCGCCACCATCGGCAACCCGCATTGCGTGCTGCCGGTCGATGAACTTTCCGAGGCGCTGGCCCGAAGCTACGGCCCGCATATCGAAACGGATTCGCGCTTCCCCAACCGCACCAACGTGCAGTTTCTCAAAACGCTGGACCGCAACAACATTCAAATCGAAATATGGGAGCGCGGCGCCGGCTACACCCTGGCCTCCGGCAGCTCCTCCAGCGCCGCCGCCGCCGTGGCGCACAAGCTCGGTTTGTGCGACGACGAAATCACTGTGCACATGCCCGGCGGAGAACTGAAAATCACCGTCGGCGACGACTATGCCATTGACATGACCGGCCCGGTCATACATATCGGCGAGGGCGTCATTGACGCCGATATGTTTACTCAACCCATCTGACCTTGAATGTAAAATCTTGACAGGAGCAAATTCATGGCGACTATAAA
>JAJRST010000549.1 GCA_024278645.1 bacterium
ATTTGTTATTTGTTATTTGTCATTTGGAATTTCCTCTGTTACGGACTTTGGTCAAATATCCCACCGTCGGCTTGAAATTCATTTCTTCCAACATGCGATAGTGACGCGGATGTTCAATCAGCCTGGAGATTTCGCTTTCCGGATCGTTCATGTCGCCAAAGACGATGGCGTCCGCCGGGCACGATTGCTGGCATGCCAGTTTTATGGCGCCGTCGGCCAGAGGCTTGCCCTTCCGTGTGGCTTCGGTCTTGGCCTCCTGGATGCGCTGCACGCACAGGGAGCATTTTTCCATCACGCCGCGCGACCGGGTGGTGATATCCGGGTTGAGCACCAGGTTTTCCCGCTCGTCTTTTTTCCAGTAATTGAACCAGTTGAAACGGCGCACCTTGTAGGGACAATTGTTGGCGCAATAACGGGTGCCGATGCACCGGTTGTATATTTGCTGATTAATGCCCTCGTCGCTGTGCACCGTGGCCAGAACCGGGCAGACGCTCTCGCAGGGGGCGTGGTCGCAATGCTGACACATGACCGGCTGATGCATGACCGTGACGTTTTCATCATCGCCGGAGTAATAGCGGTCGATGCGAATCCAGTGCATGTCGCGGCGACGCAGCACCTCGTCCTTGCCCACCACGGCGACGTTGTTTTCCGCCTGGCAGCTCACCACGCAGCTCGAACAGCCGGTGCAGCGATTCAGGTCAATGGCCATGCCCCAGTGATGTCCCTTGTAGACAAAATCATTCTTCCACAATTGCAGGGCAGGATGCTCGGTGTGGTTGCCCGATTTCGGATCTTTGATGAAAGCGTCCAACGGCGTTTCGCGAACCATGTGCCGGGCCTCGCCGCCCAGTTTTTCCGGGACTTTGATGTAGTGATAGGTTTGCGTCAAGGCCAGCGGCGAATGCCGGCCTGTCTTCTCCAATGATACGTGGACAGGAGCATGAATCGCCCGGCCCAGGGGAAAGGCGTTGCGCCCCACCGGTTGACCTTTTTTCTGAAGTTCCTTGCGGCTGATCCACTTGGCGCCCAAATCGGCAAATCGTTCCGTGCCTTTTCGACCGTAGCCCAGGGCCACGGCGACGACCTGCTCGTGCTGCCCGGGCTGGATTTGCGCCGGCAATTCAATTTCCCTTTTGCCGTCGGAAATTTTCAACACGTCCCCTTCATTGATGTGCATTTTTTTCGCCAGGACGGGAGAGATGCAGGCATAGTTGTCCCACGTTCCCTTTGTGACCGGGTCCGGCAATTCATGCAGCCAGGGGTTGTGAGCATGACGGCCGTCCAACATGCCGAGCTTTTGATAGAGCACCAGGGACAGGCGTTCCTCCGCATGATCGTCCCTTTCCGGCGCGGTAACGGTCGTAAAGTCGAAATCGGACGCCGGCGCCGTTTGCGGTTGAATGCGTGCGTAACCGTCGTGCACGGCCCGGTCCCAGAACTTTTGAAAGGATTGCTCCTCATTCTGACGGGGAAAGATATGCTCTCGCCAATAGTTCATCAACAGCTCGCGATCCGAGGCGGTCTCTCCCTGCCACATCGACAGGCATTGCCGCAGCGAACGGGTGTCGTCCAGCAGGGGAATCGTCGGCTGCGTCATACTTAACAAACCCTCGGAAATCTCGGCGTCGTTCCAGGATTCCAGGGGATGGTTGAGCGGGCAGACAAACTCGCTGTGCTGCGCCGTTTCATCCGGGTGCTGTGTAAAAGCGACGGTGAGCGGAACCTTTTTCATCGCCTCGATAAACTCGTCGGCGTCGGGCAGGTTATAGGCCGGGTTGGCGTCGGCGATGAACAGCGCCTTGACCTGGGCGTTGCGCATTTTATCTCGCAGCGCCGCCAGGCCCTGATCGTCTCCACGCCACTGGTAGGAAGGTTTGGAAATGTCCACGGTCTTGCCATAGTTGTCAAGGGCATGGTTGATGAAATTGACCAGCCGTTGCAGCGCCGGATCGTTTTCTCCGCACACAACCAGGCTTTTGCCTTTTGCCTCCCAGAGACGATCGACAACGTCGTCGGCAATGGCGAGATCGACGTCCGGCGGATTTTTACTGTGAAGCAACGGCACGCTCATCCCGGCCCTTTCGGCGATCTGTTTCGCCGCCTCGTGCAGCAGTGCGGCGCTTTCCGTTGGAGTCACTTTAATCCGTCGGTCGGCGTTGGCGCCGGTTAGGGACATTCTTCCTTCCAGGTGCACATGATAGGAGAGTTTCGGCGGGACGCCCTGCAACGTTCGCCCGGCGGCGTAGGCCTTGGTGAATTCCACCGGCGAAATCCAGGCGCCGAGAAAATCGGCGTCGAAACTGACGATGACCCGCGCTCGATCAAAGCGATAGCGCGGCAAAACGCGACGGCCGTGGGTTTGCCGGTGCGCGTCCATGATGGCGGAATAGGAAACCGCATCGTATTCAATGTGTTGGCTGCGCGGGAAACGGCGCAGAAAGCTGTCGATCATGGCCCGGGTGGAGGGACTGGTGATCGTGCCGGTTAAAAAATAGACGTCGCCGTCGGTTTGGTTCAATCGCGAAGCAATATGCGTATCAATTTCTTTCCACGCCATCGACCGGCCGTTCCACAAGGGTTTTTGCAGCCGCTGCGAATCATAAAGCCCGAGGACCATGGCCTGCCCCACCGCGCAGACGCCGCCTTGGGACATGGGGTGTTGCGGATTGCCTTCGATCTTGATCGGCCTGCCTTCGCGCGTTTTTACAAGAATGCCGCACCCAGCCTGGCAGCCGGCGCATGTGGACGCGTACCAGTAGGATTTGCCCGGCACGATGTCCTGTGCAGCATTGAGCAAGGGGATGGCCTTTTCCACTGGCGCGCGGGCGCAGGCGGACAGGACGACCGCGCTGGCCGCGGAAAAGCCGGCCGCCTTTAAAAATGAGCGACGCGAAAAGTTTGTTTTTCGTGTACCGCCGGGAGAGTCCCATGCAGGCAATTCCTCTGAAAACTCGTTTTCGACCGTTTTTTGGAATTCCGGCGTGTTCTCGCGCTCGGCGATGCTTTGCCAGTATATTTTTTTCTGCTTGTCCGACATGTTTATATCCACAGTTCTGTTTGGTTGCTGTTTTTTTCTGGTTTTTGACAGGATGAACATGATGAACAGGATTAATAATTAATCCTGTCTATCCTGTTCATCCCGTCTGAAATTAGTAGTGGCATACAACACAACTGATCGAAGGCTTTTTGCCTTTCAGCTCGGCAATTTTGCCGGCGCCGACGTCGCGATGGCAGTTGACGCACCAGCCCATTTTCAATGACGTCGTCTGTTCAACTCTTTCCATGGTTTCCACGGCGCCGTGGCAGCGCTGACAGCGAACGCCGGCGTCCACATGGCGGCTGTGGTCGAAATAGACGAAATCCGGCAAGTTGTAAACCCGCGTCCATTCAAGGGCGCTCTTTTGCATGGTACTGTCGTAGCGCATCACCTCGCTGTCAAAGCCCACGGCGTTGTACAACTTTTGCAGCTCCGGGGAAACGATCATCTTCATATCGCGCTTTTCCTCCTGCGCTTGCTGCTCTTCTATTTTGATTTTATCCCAGGCCGCGGTTACGTTGCGGTGGCAATTCATGCACGTGCCGGCCGCGGGAATCACCGCATGTTGACTTTTATCCGCGCCGGAATGGCAATACAGGCAGTCTATTTGCAGGTCGCCGCTGTGCAGCCGATGTGAAAAAGCGATCGGCTGTTCCGGCGCATATCCTGTATTGACGCCCAGCGGGTTAATGCGCACGCTGTTGAAAAAGACGACGCCGCCAAAAACAACGGCGATAAAAATGACGATCAAAAGTTCTCGTAATCTGATATTTTCCATGTAATATTCTCTGGCCTTTTAACAATGGATTTAGGCATTCTTGCGGGCGTAGAACCACCAGTTCACCAGCAGACAGCTAAAGTAATAGATGGCGAATCCATAGAGCGCCATTTCCGGCGTTCCTTTCTGGATTTGCGAGCCAAATACTTTTGGAATTATAAAAGCGCCATAAGCGGCCACGGCCGAGGTCCATCCCAGGACCGGGCCGGCCATTTTCGCCGGAAAGATGATGGGGATCATTCGAAACGTCGATCCGTTGCCGATGCCGGTGGTGATGAACAGCAGCAGGAACAAAAAGAGAAACGGCAGAAAATAAACTTCCGGCGTCGGAGAGTTTTGCGAGATTTTGACAAAATAGGCGACGCCCAGGGTGGCGCCGATCATTACTACCGTGTCCCAGTGAGTCACCCGCGCGCCGCCAAGCTTATCGGACAACCACCCGCCCACCGGACGAATCAAGGAACCCACCAATGGGCCAAGCCAGGCATAGGCCATCGGATTTGGCGCGTGCGGATTGATGGAGCCGTCCGGCAGGTAGCCGTAGACGTCCTGAATCAGTTTTGGAAACGCCGCCGAATAGCCGATGAACGAACCAAAGGTCATGGTGTACAGCCAGGTCATCACCCAGTTGTGCTTTTCTTTAAAGATGGCGAACTGGTCGCTCAAATTGGCGCGCACCGATGCCGGCGTCAAATAGCGCATCAACAATAGGGTGAGAATGATGGTCACCGGCAGCACCACCCACATATTCAGCCCGACGCTGATGAGCAGGACCAGGCCGACGCCGGCGGCGACAAATCCGAGCAGAATGAGCCACAGCATCTTACCGATGGCGATGGGCGCCGAGCCGACCTTTTGCTGCGGCAGGTTGTCCATGCCGAACCAGGCCAGCAGCGCCAGGAACGCCAGAATCGGAACCCAGACCAGGCCGCAATTCTGAATCCACACCAGGCCGCCGCCCAACGCTTCCGGCAATTGATAGCTTTTGCCGGCCAACGGCCCAAAGATGTTCACCGTCATGGCAAAGGGCAGCAGCACCTGCATAACGCTCACGCCCACGTTGCCGAGACCGGCGTTCAATCCCAACGCCAGCCCCTGCATCTTTTTCGGAAAAAAATAGCTGATGTTGGACATCGAGGAGGCAAAAGCGCCGCCGCCGACGCCGGACATGGCCGCCAGAATGACGAATACGGCATAGCCGGTGTCTTTGTCCTGCAAGGCGACGCCCGTTCCCAGCGCCGGCAGAATCAACAGGGCGGTGGTGACGGCAATCACGTTGCGGCCGCCGCTCAGGGCGATGAAAAAAGAGTTGGGGATGCGCAGGGTGGCGCCCACCAA
>JAJRST010000550.1 GCA_024278645.1 bacterium
CAGCTCACGTTGCGCGAGGCCGCCGATGACGACTGGGACATTTCGAGCCTGGTCTATTTGTCGCCCGAGCAAATCAACCGGGAAAAAGCGGATGCGCGCAGCGATGTATTTTCTTTCGGCGTTCTTCTTTATGAATTGCTGACCGGCGAGCTGCCGTTTCAGGGCAAAACCAGGGGCGAGCTCAAACAGGCCATTCGCTTTGATCCCGTCCCTCCGTTCGACCACCTCAAAGCGCGAATTCCGGAAGAGTTGCAAAAACTCTTGTTGAAATGTCTGCATAAAGATCCGCAACAGCGTTTTCAAAATGCCGCGGCGCTTTTGGACGGCATACGGGAATTGTTGTACAAAACCAGCGACGATGATTTGCAAGGCAAAGAATTTTTCGCAAAATCCGAACAAGACGAGCAGGCTCATGCAGGCGCTCGGCGCAAAAAGCGCCTGTTGGCGCCGGCGACCGCCGCCGTCCTGGTCGTGGTTGCGGCGCTCCTATGTTGGTTCCGCGGCCCGTGCAAACCACACGCCAATGTCGTTGATGCCATCGTCGTGGGAGCCTTTCAGCCGCTGGAAAGCAAGACATCCTCGCGCCTCACGCCTGACATGTTGAAATATCTCATCGTCGATGATCTTTTGCAATCCAGCGACATCACCGTCATGGAGCAAAAAGAGTTCACTGCTCTTCATTCGCAAAAGAGCATCCCGCGGCTTTTCATTGATGGTTCGATTCACTACAACGGCGTAAAATACGACGTTAATCTGCGCATGGCAGATGCAAAAGGTGGGGTCAGCGAGAAACAGTTTACATTTGCCGACCCTTCTGCTTTACTGACCACAAAAGCGCCTGACATGACAAGAATTGCTCTCGCAAAGGTTGATGTCATGGAAAAAAAGAAATCGACTTTTACCTCCAGTTGGGACGCTTTCGAGAGCTTTCATGACGGCGAAGTCGCCTGGCATCGGCTTGAGCCGACCCGCGCCGAATTTAAGTATACGCAAGCGCTGGACATCGATCCCGATTTTGTACTGGCGAAACTGAGGCTGGCCAGCGTGCTTCAGTTTGACGGCAGCTACGCCAGGGCGCAGCAGCTTGTTCAATCCATCCGGGCGAATTTGGGCGAGCTCGGCATTGTCGATTCTTTAAAGGCCGAGGCGCTGACGGCGCGCTTGACCGGCAAATTGCGGCGCGAGATTGACATCCTCAGAAATATTTATAATCGTTATCCGACGCGCAAAGAAGCGCCCTACGAAGTGGCCGAGGCCTATTACGCCATTTGCGATATAAAAAATGCCATCGATTTTTACAACAAGACGCTGGCCCTGGACGAGAATTTCGCCCGGGCGCACAACCACCTGGCCTATTGTTACAGTCATCTCGGCGAGCATGACAAGGCGCTGTGGCATTTTAAAAAATATGTCGCCCTCGACTCTACGGCGAACGCTTTTGACAGCCTCGGCGACGGCTACATGGCCGCAGGCAAACTGGACAGCGCCGTATGGGCCAAACAGCGGGGCATCCGCCTGGATCCCGGGTTGGCCTATCTGTATGGGGCGTTGTGCTACATTAACATCAGGCAAGGCCAATTCCGCAACGCGCAAAAAGCGGTGGAAAACTATTTTGCTCATTCAACGGCGATCGACAATCAGCCGAGCGGCTATTTTCGCCTGGCGCTGATAAAGTATCACCTCAAGCAGTACGACAGGGCGCTGGTCTACGCCCGCAAGGGAAAGGATGTTTTTGATAGCATGGACATCGTCACTCGGAATCACGAATTGCACTGGCTGCTCGGCCTGCTGTATTTGCAGACCGGCCGGCTGGAAGAGGCCCGGCGCGAGCTCGATCAAATGAAAATCATTCTTTCCGCAAACGGCGTCAATTCGACCAATTACCGCATGGGCATCTACAAATACGCCCTTCATTTAAATGCATGTTTGGCGGCCCGGAAAGGAGATTTGAGCACGGTGCAGGAGATCATCAAGGAATTCGACGGCCCGATTCATGACAAAGTCAAGGATCATGGCTCGCCGTTCGATCTCGCCTTTTTTTATACCAGCTTTGGCGAGCTGCTGGCCATGCCGCCGCTCAATCGTCCCGATTTGGCGCAAAAGCAATTTGACAAAGCCCTGGGGTACAATGCGAATTATGCACTGGCTCATTATGACAAATGGCGATGGCAAAAAAATAATGACGCAGCAAGCGACAAAGAGCTTGCCGCCTTTAAATTGCTGTGGCAAAAGGCGGATGACCAGGTTTTGCGAATTTATAGTGTGAGCAAGTAAGGGGATGCCGCCGTCGTTGCGCACGCCCCGCCGTGAAAAGACGGCCCAATGCTTCACAGACTGTGTAAAAACTCGAGGTTATCTGTCGAGATTGTCGAAAAAGTCAACGACCCCGGCTGCCCGAAGGGCGCCGGGTGTCGTAAACCAATGCTTAACAGACTGTATAAAAACTCGAACGTATCTGTCGGGCTGATCAAAGCCTGATTTTATAAAGGAATCCATGTCCACACCCTTTCATGCTACTTATTTCGCGCACGACATCTCGCGACGCCACGCCGCCGGCAGCGTGCAGCAGTTGACGCAGTCCCTGTTCGACGCCTGCGTCGACCTGAATCCGCACCAGATCGAGGCGGCGCTGTTCGCCATCCAGTCGCCATTGTCGCGCGGCGCCATTCTCGCCGACGAGGTTGGGCTGGGCAAAACCATCGAAGCCGGTCTGCTGCTGACGCAATACTGGGCCGAACGGCGGCGCAAGCTGCTCATCATCTCCCCCGCCTCGCTGCGCAAGCAGTGGAGCAACGAACTGCGCGAGAAATTTCACTTGCCCAACATCGTCCTGGACAGCCGTCTTTACAACAACGCCCTGGAAAAGGGTCCGGGCAACCCGTTCGACGAAGACATTGTGTTCATCGTCTCCATCCACTTTGCCGGGCGTTACAGCGCCCGTTTACGTACCATTGATTGGGACCTGGTGATCATCGACGAAGCGCACAAGCTGCGCAACGTCTACCGCAAAAAGAACAAACTGGCGCAGAGCATCAAATGGGCGCTGGGCAGCCATAAAAAAATACTGCTCACCGCCACGCCGCTGCAAAACTCTCTCATGGAGCTTTATGGCCTGGCGTCGATTATCGACGACCACTATTTCGGCGACGCCGATTCGTTTCGCAAACAGTTTGTACACAATAGCGAAAATCATGTCGAGCTGCGCGGTCGCCTGGCGCAATTCTGCCATCGTACGCTGCGCAATCAAGTGACCGAGTACATTCGCTACACCGAACGCCGCTCCATGACGCTTACCTACAAAAACGCGGCGGATGAGCAGCGTTTATACGAACGCATTTCCGAATTCATCAACCGCGAGGAAAGCTATTGCATACCGAAAGCGCAACGCCATTTGATGACCCTGGTGCTGCGAAAGATACTGGCTTCATCGCGATACGCCATCACCGAGACCTTAAAAACATTGCGCGGGCGGTTGGTCGCGCTCAAAGAGGGGCAAAAAGCGCCGTCGCTGATCGAGCACTTTATGAATGACGACGCCATGGAAGACGAGTATTTCGAGGACGCCGTTTACGAGCTTGACGAAAAAAATGAACCGCTGAAAATCGACCCACAAGTTCTCGACGACGAGATCGCCGCTCTGAACGATCTCATCGCCCTGGCCGAATCCATGACCATTGACTCCAAAGCGGACACGCTGCTCAAGGCGCTGGGCATCGGCTTTAAGGAGATGAAAAAGATGGGGGCCAACCGCAAGGCCATCATTTTTACCGAGTCGCGCCGCACGCAGGAATATCTCGCCAGGCTGTTGCAGAAAAACGGGTACAACGAAAAGATTGTACTGTTCAACGGCGGCAACAATGATTCGTTGTCGCGAGAAATCTATTCAAATTGGGCGGAGCGC
>JAJRST010000551.1 GCA_024278645.1 bacterium
GTCCCACGCCTGCGTGGCGCGGATATCGGCGCCATTCAGTCCGCCGGTCTGGCCGGTATTTTCCATGCCCCACAACTCGCTGAACCGCGGATCGTTCGGCGTGGCGTTGATGGTATAGATGTAATTCGGCTCGGCATAGACCACGTTGGGCATCCGCTCGAATTCCTTGATCGCATCCGCCACCGATTTGTCCGTTTTGATGACGGCGTGGTAGACGCCGATCTGCGGGATAACCTTCACCGCTTCGACGCCGACCCGGGCCATAGCCGAATTGACCGCCTGAGAATTGATGCCTTGCGCGAACTTGACGAGCAGTTCGCCCTCGACAAACTCGGGAGCAGCCGGTTTGCGCACCGCCGCGCTGATGGAAATCAAAAACACGGTAAATGCGATCAGGTACAATCCTTTTCTCATGGCAGTTCCTCCATGTTTGTTCAACCCCTCTAACTACGAATTAAAACAAATTAGTACCCCCAGAACGATTCCGAAAGGATACGCTGTTGACTTACATTTTCGTTCTTTAATATTTCAACAACGGCGTCGACCATGGCGGGCGGTCCGCACAGGTAGAAAGTAACGGCGTTGAAATCGGGGACATAATCTCGAATAAAGGAAGCGTCAATACGTCGGCGCTCGCCCTTCCATTCGGCATCGTCATCGCGCGTCACTGTCGGGACATAAGTGAAGCGACCCTCGCACTGGCCAAGCTCAGCGAACAGTTTATGATAGGCTGCATCGGCCAACGTGCGATTCGAATAGAGCAGAGTCATCGGCTGTGCCAGGCCGCGATGCAGGGCGTCTAACACCATGCTTTTAAAGGGCGTTATGCCGATGCCGCCGGCGATGAATACGGCCGGCCCGGACTCGTCGCGGAGCAACTTGCCGCGCGGCCCGCCAAGCTCTACTTTTTGCAACGGCCCGTCCACCAGCGTTTTCTTGAAACCGCTGCCGGTCAAGCGCGTGGCCAGAACGAGGTCCTGCTCGTGCGGCGCAGAGGCCAACGACAAAATGCGACGGCCCCGGCGATCATCCTCGTACAGCAACCGGGACAGCTTTAGACTTATATTCTGCCCGGCTTGAAAATCGAATCCTTGCGGGCGTTGCAAAACAAACTCCAAAGTATCCCTGGCGATCACTCGCCGATCCTTCAAAATCGTAACAATGGGTGAGGACATTTCTCCTTTACAGTGAGAATAGAGGTTGAACAGACATTTTTGCTTATTTCTTTGACAGGCGACGGATAAACCCGGATGATTTTTTCATTGTTGCTTTTCATCCCCCGCAATAACAAAATCAACCAGGTTTTCATTCCTGTCAACACGGCTGAGGCGGACTCGAATCGTCTGGCCGAGCTTGTACTCCTTGCCGGAATGTTCGCCGTAAAGACGGTAGTTTTTCTCATCAATGACATAATAGTCGTCATCCAGGGAGGTGACATGCACCAGGCCGTCGACGAGCAAGTCCGGAAGTTTGACAAAAAAACCAAAATTGACAATGCGCACGATGACGCCCGTAAACTCTTCATCCAGGTGGCGCTCCAGGTACTGCACCTGTTTGAGTTTGACGCTGTCTCTTTCCGCCTGCTGCGCGCGAATTTCGCAGGCAGTCGCTTTTTTACAAATCTTGTCGACCTCCTGCAACTGCGGCATCGAGCTTTCAAATCCTTTATGAGAATATTTTTTCAGCAATCGATGCACAACCAGGTCCGGATAGCGGCGAATGGGCGAGGTGAAATGAGTATAGTAACGATAGGCCAGGCCAAAATGGCCGATATTGTTGGGACTGTATTGCGCTTTCATCATAGTTCGCAAGAGTTGATCCTGCAACACGCTGGATGCGGGATGTTGCTGAAACCTGATTGCCAGATTCTGAAAAAAGCGTGGGGTCACTTTGAGCGGCTGCTTTACATGGACGCCAAAAGCATTCGCCAACAGCAGCAACTCGCTTATGCTCTCGCGATCCGGCTTTTCATGAACACGGTAGACAAAGGGCAATTCCATGCCCACCTTATCCGGCAGCACAACGCCCACATGCCGCGCCACGGTTTCGTTGGCCAAAAGCATAAACTCTTCCACCAGGCGATGCGTCGCCAGACGTTCACGCTTGCGAATCTCTATGGGATTTCCTTTTTCATCCAGGGGGATTTCCACTTCCAGACTGTCAAAGTCGATGCTGCCGCGACGCGAACGTTTTTGAATGAGCTTTTGAGACAAGGCGTACATATTGCGCAGCGTCTCGGCGAACGGACTGGAGGTCTCGCCATCTATGGCTTTTTGCGCTTCGGCATAAGTAAAGCGTTTCTTGCTGTTGATGATCGTCTCTTTGATATCATAGGAAAGCAGTTTGCCCTCGTCATTCAACGTCATCAGGACGCTAAAAGTGAGCTTGTCGACGCCCTGTTGCAGGCTGCACAGTTCATTTGAAATGCGCTCCGGCAGCATGGGAATAACGCGATCGACCAGGTAGACGGAGACGCCGCGATCCAGGGCCTCGCGGTCGAGCGCCGATTTTTCCTGCACATAATAGCTGACATCCGCGATATGCACGCCGAGGCGCCAGGCGCCGTCTTGCAGCTTTTCCAGCGAAACGGCGTCGTCGAAATCCTTGGCGTCTTCCGGGTCGATCGTAAACACAACCGCATCGCGCAGATCCAAACGTCGCTGCACCTCCATTTTGGGGATGCCGGCGGGGATGCTCTCCGCCTGTTTTTCCAACGACTCTGAAAATGAAGTGGCGATTTCGTGCCGGTGAACGACGGACTGAATGTCGACGCCCGGTTCATCCGGGTAGCCGAGCACCTGCACAATGCGACCGGAGGGGTTGAGGCCGTGATGCTCCCACTGTTCGATGGTGCAGACGACTTTTTGTCCTTCCTGGGCGTCGTTTTCA
>JAJRST010000552.1 GCA_024278645.1 bacterium
CACCTCAAAGGTGGTGTTCAACGTCGCCATGCCGGCCTTGCTGTTTCAAAAGCTGTCGTCCATTCCCATTATGGAAATTTTCAACCCGCGACAGGTTTTGTTCGTCGCCGCGGCGCTGGTCGCCATGTGTGCGTTGGCATGCTTCTTTTCGATTTTTCTTTGCAAAAACGGTCGCGACCAGGGGGCGTTTATGCAGGGCGCCTTTCGCGGCAATTTTGCCATTCTTGGCTTTGCCTTGATTTTTAACGCCTTTGGAGCCGACGCCCTGGGCAACGCGGCCATTGTGCTTGCCGTCATCATGCCTTTGTATAACATTTTGTCCGTTATCGTGTTGACGCTTCCGGTGCATCGGGAGAATGCCATGAACCCCTGGCGAACGTTGCTGAGCATCATCACCAATCCCCTCATTCTCGCCGCGGTGCTGGCGCTGCCGTTTTCAATTTTGCAGATCCCGTTGCATTCCATCGTTACCAGAACCGTCGACTATTTGGCGGGCATGACGCTGCCTCTTGCTCTCATTGGCATCGGCAGTTCGCTCAGCCTGAAAAGCATGCGCGGCGACAGAAATTTATCAATCGCCGCCGCGGTTTTCAAGCTGGCGCTCATGCCGTTGATCTGTACGACCGCGGCCGTCCGGCTCGGCTTTCGCGGCCAGGAGTTGGGCGTGCTCTTTTTTCTTTTTGCGGCGCCCACGGCCATCGCCAGCTATATCATGGCCGAGGCGCTGGACAGCAACGGCCGCCTGGCTGCGAATATTGTTCTCATGTCCACCCTGGCTTCAATGTTTACCATCTCCATTGGCATCTTTATTCTGAAAAGTCGTCATTATTTTTAGCCTCCTCTTCCGGCTCCTTTTCCATGGTCCACCCCGTATAGCCGAGGATGATCGAGATAATCGGGTTGATGATGTTGATAAAGGCAAACGGCAGGTAGGCGAACGGGTACACGCCCAGCGTCGCCCACATGTAAGCGCCGCCGGTGTTCCACGGAATGAGCGAGGAGCTCAGCGTGCCGCCGTCCTCCAGGGCGCGGGAGAGGTTTTTCGGCTTGAGATGCGCTTTTTTGTATGCCTCGCGATACATGCGTCCCGGCACGACAATGGACAGGTATTGGTCCGGTGCAATGATGTTCATGCCGATGGCCGTGAGAACCGTGGACAGTACCAGGCTGCCGGTGCTTTTGGCGCGTTTCAGCACCGCCTCGCCGATGACGTTCAACAGCCCGGTTCTTTCCATGACGCCGCCAAATGACAAGGCGACAATAATCAACGCCACCGTGGACATCATGCTCTCCATGCCGCCGCGGCTGAGCAGGGCGTCCACCGCGGCCACGCCGGTTTCCGAAACATAGCCGTTCTGCGCGGCGTTCAACACCGCGCCCAGGTCCGTCTTTTGAAAGATCAGGGCAAAGACGCCGCCGAGGGCGGCATTTGCTAAAAGCGCCGGCAGGGCGGGAATGCGAAAAATGACCATGAAAATGACCAGCGCCACCGGCAAAAGCATGATCGGGCTGGTGTTAAAGTGGCTGTGAATTGTGCTCAGGATCAGGTCGATGTTTTGGTGCTGCAGGTTGCCGTGGGTGTAACGCAGGCCGAGCAAGCCGTAAAGGGTGAGGGCAATGAGCAGGCTCGGTCCGGTCGTGTATATCATGTGACGAATATGGCTGAATAGTTCGGCCCCGGCCACGGCGGGCGCCAGGTTGGTAGTGTCGGAAAGAGGAGACATTTTGTCGCCGAAATAGGAGCCGGAGATGATGGCGCCGGCCACCATGGGCAACGGAATGCCCAGTCCCTGGCCGACGCCCACCAGGGCGACGCCGACCGTGCCCGCCGTCGACCATGAGCTGCCCGTGGCCAACGATACCATGGCGCAGATGACCGTCGTCGCCAGCAAAAAGATGGACGGCGAAAGGATTTTCAAGCCGTAATAAATCATCGTCGGCACAATGCCGCCGGCGATCCAGGCGCCGATAAGAATGCCGATGACCAGGAGAATCAGGCAAGCCTGCAAGGCGATGAAAATGCCGTTGACGATGCCCTTTTCTATTTCTTTCCATGAATAGCCGAGGTACAACCCCATGAACGAGGCGACGACGGCGCCGCCGACGAGCGGCAGGTGCGGACTGCCGTTGTATTTGAAAATATTGAATCCGAGAAAAAATATCATCAGCAGCACCGGCAGCAGGGCGTGCCATAGTTTGGGCGGACGGGGGAGAGTACGCATAAAAAGTTCCTGTAAAGTGATGTTTTTAACGGCGCCATCAAGCTGTTGCGTGGAAAATCTATACGAGACAGAATACTAATTTTCATTGAAATAGAAAAGCAAATTCGTAAAATCAACGAATCTCATCTTAGACATGGGTCGTCTGTTTTAGAGAACTGTCGGAGAGCCGGGCAGCTTGTCGGTTACGAAGCGAAAGATACAGTAATTTATTGTTTTATATTGTTTAGCAATTAGTGTTGGGGGAATTTTTGTTTGACTTTGTCCATAGAATAGACTATATTTCGCGGTTATATCTTTTTTCAAAAATATTCTGTTCGGAGGAATAGTTTTTATGCAAAGAAGCTATGTTACCAAAGTATTATTCGTTGTGGCGCTGCTGATCATTTCCGCAATATCGCTGTACCCGACATTTCAGTTGTCCGGTTTGGCGCAGCAGGAAAAAGAGCTGACGACAAGCATCGCGAAACTCACCGGGTTGAGCAGGGCGGAAATCGACGCCGGCGTTACAGCGGGTGATTTGGAGTCCAAAATTCGCAAGGCCGTCACCGGCGAAAAACGTGATGAGGCGCTGCAAAAAGCCGCCAGCCTTATCGACCTGAGCGCCAAAATTGAAAAGATCGAAAAGAGAGCCATAAAGCAGGGGCTTGATCTTCAGGGCGGAACCTATCTCGTTTATGAAGCCGATCTGCCGCAGCTTTTGAAAAATCTCGCTAAAAATCAGGACGACCGTCTCGAAGATATTATCGCCGCCACTCAGAAAAAATCCGAGGAGACCAACCTCGATTTTTTCGATATTTTGCAGGAAACTTTCAAAGCGCGCAATATCGAGATGAATCGCTATTTCGGCCGCAAGGGCGAGACGGACGACGCCATCGTCGCCGAGCTTAAAAAAGAGGCCGAGGACGCCATCGACCGCACCCTGGAAGTGCTGCGGAATCGTATCGATCAGTTTGGCGTATCCGAACCCTCGATCACCAAACAGGGCGATCGGCGAATAGAGGTCGAACTGGCCGGCGTCACCAGCATTCAGCGCGCCAAAAAAGTCATCAGCTCCACGGCGCAGCTCGAATTCAAGCTTGTGCAGGAAGCAAATATGGTCAGTTCGGTCATTGATGATATCGATCGCGTCATGCGCATCAAGCAACGCGGCGAAGCTCTCCTGGATACCCTCGAGGCGGCGACGTCCGACACAACAAAACTTGACAGCGTCCAAAAGGCAGAGGACGAAGAGGTCTCGCTGACCGATCTTTTTGGCGGCGAGGAGGATACAGCGGAGAGTGAAGAGGACACCACCATCCTTGTAGACAAAAACACATTCTCGGAGCGGCCATTTTCAGCGTTGTTGCGCCAGATTCCCGGCGCGCCCTATATCGCCGTGCCGGTGCAAAATGTTCGCGCCGTGCAACGCTTGCTTCAGCTTCCCGAAGTGCAGCAGGTCATCCCCAGCGATTCGGAGTTTCTTTTCGGCAACAACACTTTTGTTTACGGTCAGGATGAATTTGCAAAACTGTACCTGGTCAAAAAAGAGGCCGAGCTCCTTGGTGAAATGCTTTCCGATGCCAGCGTGCAAATCTCCGGCGGCGG
>JAJRST010000058.1 GCA_024278645.1 bacterium
CCAGCCAAACGGAATGACCGAGGCGATGTGCTGCACACAGTCGTTGGCCGTTTCCGCATGGGGGCAATAGACGAACAGCAACAGCACGCCGGTGATCAAGGTGACAAAAAAGGACAACGCGGCAAGACCGCCCAGCCCAAGGGTGTAGCTGAATCGAGCCGATGACGCCGGGATGCGCGGCGGATGCAGGTGCAATAAAAAATTAAACGATGTTGATTTTTTTATTTTACCGGTCGCACTATTCATAAACGTGGTTCAAAATATTTTGAAATAAAATCGCAGTTTATCACTTTTTCGAGCAAATCCTGGGGAAAGTAATAGTACTGATTCGAGGCCTCGAAACCGATACGTGAATCGCGCTGAACAATGTAAAACAGCTCTTCAGCAATCCTGGCCTCTTCTTTCAAAAGAGAAAGCATCCGTTTTGTTATTGCCCTGCGCCCGGCCTCGCCCAAGTCCTGTGTCAACAAGGCGTCGCGCCCATCGATGAATCGAGCCTGGTTGGCGACCGAAGCAAAATGCAGCCATGCGGCCTGTGCGATCCGCTGATCGGCGCGGGCGGTGGAGCGCTTTTCCGCATCCGCATGGCAAACAACTTTTTCGAAAGAGTCGAGTCCTTTTTTCCAGCCGGCCGCCACTTTGTCAAATTGTTTGTAAAATATCTCTCGCGAATAAGGGCCTCGCCAACCGTCAAGGTCGTCGTAGGGAAATCCCAACATGGTCGACGCATAGCCGGTCGGTCGAGCAAATAAAGGGTTGCCCGGCCCATATTGTTGCGGCCCCCGGTAAAGGACAGCGCCGGAATATGGGAACTGTTGAAAAGCTTTGCTAAAGGCCGCCCACGCTTTGCGCGCAAAAGGCGCGGCCTTTTGGCCATAGCGTCTTTCGGCAAGATCGTTCAGCACTTTATCTATGTCGGCGTCCGGTTGTTGGGCGAAACGTTGGGCAATTTCCAGGTTTGGCGAGGGATAGCCGCCAAGCGACCAACTGAGCATGACGCCGTCAACATCGGCTTGCGCCAGATTTGCCGCATGTTGCGCCACAAGGTCGAGAACCGGTAAAAAGGGCACGGCCGACAATTCCCATGTATTGTTGAACTGAACTTTGGCGATTGTCTTCAAACCGGCCTCCTTTGCCAGCGCCCAGTGGCGTTGCGCCCGAGGCCCGGGACCGACCGCCGAGATGGAATACTCGCCAATTTCAGTCTTGACGCCGCCCCGTTCAATCGGCTTCGCCCACTCGCTTACAGACATCAACCAAGCGGATTTTGGCAGTTTGGCAATGACATCCGGCGCATCGCCGTGCCCGTGCCAGCCCCAATCCCATACAATGACCTTTGCACGGGGATTTCCACGGTGCACACCATCGGCAATCACCCTGTTGACGTCGGCGATAATATCGGCATAATTGCGTGTGCGGCAACGGGGACACTCTTGCCATCTGCCATGCGAAGCGCAATTGGTAAGATTCTCGGAAGCCGTGATAGTGAATACGCCGCCCAAATCCGGAACCTGCCGAAAGACAAAAGTCAGCGAGTTGCCAAGCCAACGCCGCACGGCGTCATTGCTTGTGCACAGAGCAATAAAATCATTTTCCCGCACCCCGGCCATATCGGCTCGGTTCTCAAAAAAGGACGCCGGCATGGCGCGCGGTTCATTCATATAAAGATAAACGCGGATGCCATATTTTTTCGCGCGCTCGACAAGCCGGCGAAGGTTGGCAAGGCGGACCTCGTGTTGCGCGCCAAACTCGGGAAAATCATCTCCTCCCGGGGCGAGCTGGTTCAGCACAACATGCAGCCAGATGCCGTTGACGCCATGCGCAGCCAGTCGAGCCAACAATCCATCCGGGTAAGGATCGAGCCTGGCGTCAATCAAGGGGTCGCCGAAAACGCCGTAATAGGAATAGATAAAACGCGGACCTCCGGCGGAGGGTGTAAAAGCCGGCGCATTCACTTCATCAAGGGAAAAGAGATGCTTCACACAACTAAAGCGTGGCTCCGGCGTCGGCGTTTCTTTGTAGAAATTTTCAACAAGCTGTTTGATCTCCTGCGCCCAGGCTCGCTCTTTTTCATCGGGAGGGCGGTAATGGAGAGGCGAACATTGCGGCTTTAAACGGCCGAATTTGACAAAGAGAAAATCGTCCTCTTTTAATGAGAATTCCAGTTCATCGGCGGACATGTCCAAAAGCGTCAACAACTGGTTATAAGGCAAGAGATGCCAGTTTCGGCGAAGAACAGTAATATAAATACGTTTTTTGTCATCCGCCGGCAGCGGATGAGCCTTTGGCAGCCCCATTGAAGCGGCGATGGCCTGAATATCCTGAACATCGGCGCCAATTGTTTTTGCGATGCGCTCCGGCCTTACCAGGTTCCAGTTGCGCCAGACGAGTGCATAAACCCGATTGGGGAAATAGTCAAATGTGATGGCCTGCGGATGCGACCCTACGGGCAGTTGCTCCTCGGCAAAGAGGACGTTGAATGTTAGCATCAAAGCGAAAATAATTTCGACGCCATGTTTTTGCATCATAAATTCCTTCAAGTTGAGAGCCGGATGTTTTACCCGCAAGGGTTAAATGAACACACTCTCCGAATTGACTTTTCAAACAACGCTGCTAAAAATGACCGGCAACAAATGATAAATAATAATTAGCCAAAGCACAAGGACAAAAACAGCAGACTTGAGAGAAAACATTTGCTCATGTAAACTTTGCAATCCTGAAAAGGGGATCATCTTTATCAACCTGTCAAAATTGAGACGTTCCGAAAAAACGCCCATTCGAATTGTCGTCGAACAGGCGTTTAAAATGGGATAGAAAAGATGTCCGCGCTGCAACTGTCGATACGTTCCGCTAGTACGGCAAAAAATGCGAAACCTGTCCGGCGTAAACAAAGACATAGCGAAGGATAAAGCCTCCGATGATCACCAGTCCGCCGGAGATGAGGCCAA